>NZ_JBHVEU010000277.1:0-11821 GCF_042802075.1 Kitasatospora sp. NPDC057518 | reverse complement strand
TCGTTGAGGGACGAGGCCCCGGGCGCCTTCCACCCGCCCCTGGAGCACCGGATGAGCCAGCCCAGCCGCATCGAGGTCCTCGGAGAACACGAGGACCGCTTCGACGAGATCCTCACCCCCGAGGCGCTCGCCTTCCTCGCCCGTCTGCACGACCGGTTCGCCGCCCGTCGCACCGCGCTGCTCGCCGAACGCGACCGGCGCCGCGCCGAGTTGGCGGACGGCGGCAGCCTCGACTTCCTCCCCGGGACCCGCGCCGTCCGCGAGGACAGCACGTGGCGCGTGGCCGGCGCCGGGCCGGGCCTGGCCGACCGCCGGGTGGAGATCACCGGCCCGCCCGAGCGCCGGATGACCGTCAACGCGCTCAACTCCGGTGCCAGGGTGTGGCTCGCCGACTTCGAGGACGCCACCACCCCCACCTGGCACAACCTGGTCTCCGGGCAGCTCAACCTGCTCGACGCGGTCGAACGCCGGATCGACGACACCACCCCGGAGGGCAAGCGCTACCGGATCGGCGACTCCCCCGCCACCATCGTCGTCCGCCCGCGCGGCTGGCACCTCGACGAGCAGCACCTGCTGGTCGACGGCCGCCCCGCCGTCGGCGCCCTGGTCGACTTCGGCCTCTACCTCTTCCACTGCGGCAAGCGCCAGATCGAGCGCGGCAGCGGCCCGTACTTCTACCTGCCCAAGCTGGAGGACCACCGCGAAGCCCGGCTCTGGAACGAGGTCTTCGCCTTCGCCCAGGCCGAGTTGGGCATCCCGCACGGCACGATCCGGGCCACCGTGCTGATCGAGACCATCACCGCGGCCTTCGAGATGGACGAGATCCTCTACGAGCTGCGCGAGCACGCCGCCGGGCTCAACGCCGGGCGCTGGGACTACCTGTTCAGCCTGATCAAGAACTTCGCCCAGCATGGCCCGCGCTACGTCCTGCCGGACCGCGCCACCCTCACCATGACCCAGCCCTTCCTGCGCGCCTACACCGACCTGCTGGTGCGCACCTGCCACCGGCGCGGCGCCCACGCCATCGGCGGCATGGCCGCCGCCATCCCCCAACGCGCCCCGGAGGCCAACGCGGTGGCCCTCACCAAGGTGCGCGCCGACAAGGAGCGGGAGGCCGGCGACGGCTTCGACGGCTCCTGGGTCGCCCACCCCGGCCTGGTCGCCACCTGCCGCACCGCCTTCGACGACGTCCTCGGCGACCGGCCGAACCAGCTCGACCGCACCCGCGAGGACGTCGAGGTCACCGCCGCCGACCTGCTCGGCGTGCACAGGCTGTCCGCCGGCCTGCCGACCGACCAGGGGCTGCGCTCCAACATCGCCGTCGCCCTGCGCTACCTCACCGCCTGGCTCGGCGGTTCCGGAGCCGTCGCCGTCTTCGGGCTGATGGAGGACGTCGCCACCGCCGAGATCGCCCGCTGCCAGATCTGGCAGTGGCAGCACCACTGCACCCGGCTGACCGGCGGCTCGCTCGTCACCCCGGACATGGTGCGGCGCCTGATAGACCGGGAGCGCGCCACACTGCTCGCCGAGGGCGCCGACCCGACGCTGGTGGACGACGCGGTGCGGATCCTGGAGGACACCGCCCTCGGCGCCGACCTGCCCGCCTTCCTCACCACCGAGGCCTACGCCCGCCACCTCGTGCGGATCCGCACCGCGGCCTGAGCCGCCCCACCACGGAGGCAGTGCACCATGAACGACATCCGCCGCGTCGCGGTCGTCGGCGCCGGACAGATGGGCGCCGGCATCGCCGAGGTCTTCGCCCGCGCCGGGCTCGACACCGTCGTCTGCGAGGCCGGCCGGGACGCCCTGCGCACCGCCCGGGCCCGGATCGACCGCTCGCTGCACCGCGCCGCCGACCGCGGCCGGATCAGCGAGGAGCAGCGCACCGACGCCTGGGCCCACCTGCTGTTCGCCGACGACCTGGAGGCGCTCGCCGACCGCCAGTTGGTGGTCGAGGCCGTCGTCGAGGACGAACGGGTCAAGACCGAGGTGCTCACCACCCTGGACAAGGTGCTCGTCGCCGAGGACGCCGTCCTGGCCACCAACACCTCGGCCATCCCGGTCACCCGCCTCGGCATCACCACCGGCCGCGCCTCCCACGTCCTGGGCCTGCACTTCTTCAACCCGGCCCCGGTGATGCCCCTGGTCGAGCTGGTGGCCTCGCTGCACACCGCCCCGACCGTCCTCGACCGGGTGGAGGGCTTCGCCCGGGACGTCCTCGGCAAGCACGTCGTCCACTCCCGCGACCGGGCCGGCTTCGTGGTCAACGCCCTGCTGGTGCCGTACCTGCTCGCCGCGATCCGGATGGCCGAGGCCGGCCACGCCAGCCCCGAGGACATCGACGCCGGGATGGTCCACGGCTGCGCCCACCCCATGGGGCCGCTCCAACTCGCCGACCTGATCGGGCTGGACACCGTCGAGGCGATCGCCCGGTCGATGTACGAGGAGTACAAGGAGCCGCTGTACGCGCCCCCGCCGCTGCTCTCCCGCATGGTCGAGGCCGGACTGCTCGGCCGCAAGAGCGGACGGGGGTTCCACGCGCACGCCTCGGCGTGACGAGCGCGCCCCGCCGGTGCCCGGCTCCCGTCGCGGAGGGCCCGGCACCGGCGGGGCGGCGTGGTTTCAGGCGGTGACGCGTCCGGGCGCTCCAGCCGCTCCGGGTACTCCAGCCGCTCCAGCCGCTCCGGCTGAAAGGACGTCCGCCCGGTGGCAGTCCGGCCGGGGCCCCTGGTGCGGCACACCCGGCCCCTCCCGCCGCCGGGCCCGGTCGCGTTCCGCCCCGTCGAGGACGGCCCGGTGGACGGCACGGGCCAGCCTGGAGCCCCAGACCGACCGCGGGCCGCCGAAGGGGTCGGCCGCCTCGCCGTCGACCGGGGTGCGGACGGCCACGCACACGGCGTCGGACGGGGTGCCCGAGCACGAGTAGCCGGCGTCCAGGAGGGCCTGCACCTTCGCCTCGGTGGCCGTCGCCAGCAGGTTCACCAGCCCCGCGTCGGCCACCGGCGCGGGCACGACCGCGAGGATGTTGATCGTCCCCGGGACGTAGGGTCCGGGCGGTGCCGCGGCCGCCGCGGCCCAGGTCGGGACGCCGATGCCGGTCGTCACCAGGGCGACGGCGCCGCCGTCCTCACCCCAGGTGCAGTCGTCGACCTCTGCGGCGGTCATCAGCCCGACGCCCGGCCCGCGCAGGCCCTCGGCCTCGGCCAGCTCCGCCAGGTGCCGCTCCGGGTCCATCCGGCTGTAGCCGGGCCGGACCTGGGCGTTCACCACCCAGCCGCGCTCGCCGATCCCCCCGCCCAGCACGCCGCTGCTGACCATCCGCCAGCCCGGGCCGGCCTTCCACACCAGCAGGTGACGACACGAGCCGTCCTCCGACCGCGCGGACCGGAGGACGGCGGGTCGCCGCAGCTCGGACACCAGGCTGTTCGCTGTGATCACCTCAGAGGCAGGGGGCGGTCGGGGCCGGCCCGGTCCGGCGGCGTGGTGCGGTGATCACCGGCGGAGGAGGCCCTGTGGATCCTAGCCCCGCGAGACCGGTCCGCAGGATTCGCGGTTTCGCGGGCTCCGCAGGTTCGCACGATCCGCGGATTCGCAGGATTCGCGGATTCGCAGCCCGGAGCTGTCCGGATTCCGCGGATTGGCCTGCTGGATCCCCGCCCGCCGGCGCGGCAGCCTGGAGCGTACGAGCCCGTCAGGGCGGTCCCGACACTCCCGAGGAGTCCCGTGATCGAGCACCACGTCCGCGTCCATCCCAGCGCCGACCGGCTGCCGCGAGAGGAGCAGTTGGCCTGGAAACTGGCCGCCGTCGCCACCGCCACCGAGGAGCCGGCCCCGGCCGCCGTGGGCATGGCCGTCAACCGGGTCGTCGACAACGCCTCGGTGGCGGTCGCGTCGCTGCTGCGCCGGCCGGTGGCGGTGGCCCGGTCCCAGGCGCTCGCGCACCACGGGGCGCCCGGCGCCCGGGTGTTCGGCAGCCTGGCCAGGGTCTCCCCCGAGTGGGCGGCCTGGGCCAACGGCACCGCCGTGCGCGAGCTGGACTTCCACGACACCTACCTGGCCGCCGACTACTCCCACCCCGGGGACAACATCCCGCCGCTGCTGGCCGTCGCCCAGCACGCCGGACGCACCGGCACCGACCTGCTGCGCGGCATCGTCGCCGCCTACGAGGTCCACGTCGCCCTGGTCAAGGGCATCTGCCTGCACGCCCACCGGATCGACCACGTCGCGCACCTGAGCGCGGCCACCGCCTGCGGGCTCGGCGCGCTGCTGCGGCTGCCGACGGAGACGGTGTACCAGGCGGTGCAGCAGGCCGTGCACACCACGACGGCGACCCGGCAGTCCCGCAAGGGCGAGATCTCCAGCTGGAAGGCCTTCGCCCCGGCCTTCGCCGGCAAGGCCGCGATCGAGGCGGTGGACCGGGCGATGCGCGGCGAGACCTCGCCCTCCCCGGTCTACGAGGGCGAGGACGGCTTCCTCGCCTGGATGCTCGACGGCCCGGACGCCGACTACACCGTGCCGCTGCCCGGGCCCGGCGAACCACGCCGGGCGATCCTGGACACCTACACCAAGGAGCACTCCGCCGAGTACCAGGCCCAGGCGGTCATCGACCTGGCCCGGCGGCTGCGCGAGAAGACCGGGCCGCTGGAGCGGGTGCGCTCGGTGGTGCTGCACACCAGCCACCACACCCACCACGTCATCGGCTCCGGCGCCAACGACCCGCAGAAGTACGACCCGACGGCCAGCCGGGAGACCCTCGACCACTCGATCCCGTACATCCTCGCCGTCGCCCTGGAGGACGGCGGCTGGCACCACGAGCGCTCCTACGCCCCCGAGCGCGCCAACCGCCCGGAGACCGTCGCCCTGTGGCTGAAGGTCAGCACGGTCGAGGACCCGGAGTGGACCCGCCGCTACCACGACCCCGACCCGCAGCACCGGGCCTTCGGCGGCCGGATCGTGATCACCCTGGACGACGGCTCCGTCATCGAGGACGAGCTGGCCGTCGCCGACGCCCACCCGGCCGGCGCCCGCCCCTTCGACCGCCCCGCGTACCAGCGGAAGTTCCGCACCCTCACCGAGGGCCTCGTCACCCCCACCGACCAGGACCGCTTCCTCACCGCCACCGCCGACCTCACCGAGCTGACGACCGCCGGCCTCGACGAACTGTTCCCGGCCGTCGACTTCGAGGCCGTCCGCGAGTTCGACCGCACCCTGCCGAAGGGCCTGTTCTGATGCTGCACACCCGCACCACCGCCGCCGAACGCCGCCGGGCGCTGCGTGAACAGCTCGCCTCCGGACGGCTGCTGCGCGTCCCCGGCGCGATCAACCCGCTCTCCGCCCGCCTCATCCAGGACCTCGGCTTCGACGCCGTCTACCTCTCCGGCGCCGTCCTCGCCGCCGACCTCGGCCTGCCGGACATCGGCCTGACCACCTCCACCGAGGTCGCCGCCCGCGCCCAGCAGACCACCCGGGCCACCGACCTCCCGGTGCTGATCGACGCCGACACCGGCTTCGGCGAGCCGATGAACGCCGCCCGTACCGTCCAGCTCCTGGAGGACGCGGGCCTGGCCGGGCTGCACCTGGAGGACCAGGTCAACCCCAAGCGCTGCGGCCACCTCGACGGCAAGACCATCGCGCCCCGCGAGTCGATGGTCCGCCGGCTGCGCGCCGCCGTCGACGCCCGCCGCGACCCCGACTTCCTGCTGATGGCCCGCACCGACGCCCGCTCCGTCGAAGGACTCGGCGCCGCGATCGACCGGGCCAAGGCCTACGTCGACGCCGGAGCCGACGCGATCTTCCCCGAGGCCCTCGCCGACGAGGCCGAGTACGAGGCGTTCCGCAAGGCCGTGGACGTGCCGCTGCTCGCGAACCTCACCGAGTTCGGCAGGACCCCGCTGCTGGACACCCGCACCCTGGAGAGCCTCGGCTACAACATCGCCCTCTACCCGGTCACCCTGCTGCGGCTCGCCATGGGCGCGATCGAGGACGGGCTGCGCACCATCGCCGCCGAGGGCACCCAGGAGTCGCTGCTCCCGCGCATGCAGACCCGCTCCCGGCTGTACGAACTCCTCGGCTACGCCGACTACGCGGCCTTCGACTCGGCCGTCTTCGACTTCACCCTCCCGCCCGGCACCTGACCCGCACCGGAGACCAGCCATGCCCACCACCGCACCCGAGGTCCACCGCGGCCTCGCCGGTGTCGTCGTCGACACCACCGGGATCTCTACCGTCATCCCGGAGACCAACTCCCTCACCTACCGCGGCTACCCCGTCCAGGACCTCGCCGCCCACCGCTCCTTCGAGGAGGTCGCGTACCTGCTCTGGCACGGCGAACTGCCCGACGGCGCCCAACTGCGCGAGTTCCGGGCCCGCGAGCGCGCCCTGCGCCCGCTCGACCGCACCACCGCCGAGCTCCTCGCCAGGCTGCCCGAGACCTGCCACCCGATGGACGTGCTGCGCACCGCCGTCAGCTTCTTCGGCGCCGAGGACCCGACCGAGGACGACGGCCGCCCGGCGTCCGGCCTCGCCAAGTCCCTGACCCTGCTGGCGAAACTGCCCACCGTCGTCGCCGCCGACCAGCGCCGTCGCCGGGGCCTCGCCCCGATCGCACCGGACCCGGACCTCGGGTACGCGGAGAACTTCTTCCACATGTGCTTCGGCGCCGTGCCCGCCCCCGAGGTGGTCCGCTGCTTCGAGGTCTCGCTGGTGCTGTACGCCGAGCACAGCTTCAACGCCTCCACCTTCACCGCCCGCGTCGTCACCTCCACCCTCTCCGACCTCTACAGCGCCGTCACCGCCGCGATCGGCGCGCTCAAGGGCCCGCTGCACGGCGGCGCCAACGAGGCCGTGATGCACATGCTGGAGGAGATCGGCGACCCGGCCCGCGCCGCCGACTGGCTCGACGACGCCCTCGCGGCGAAGCGGAAGGTCATGGGCTTCGGCCACCGGGTCTACCAGCACGGCGACTCCCGTGTCCCGATCATGCAGGCCGCCCTCGACGAGCTGGTGGCCCTGGCGGCCGACCCCGGGACGACCCGGCTGGCCGCCCTGCACGCGGCGCTGCGCGAGGCGGTACTGGACCGCAAGGGCATCCACCCCAACCTCGACTACCCCGCGGGCCTCGCCTACCACCTGATGGGCTTCGACACCCCGGTCTTCACCCCGCTCTTCGTGATGAGCCGGGTCACCGGCTGGACCGCCCACATCACCGAACAGCTCGCCCACAACGCCCTGATCCGCCCGCTCGCCTCCTACGACGGCCCGGAACAGCGGCCGGTGCCGGCCTCCGCGTAGGAGACCGGCACCGCCGTCCGGTCAGGCCCGCGGGGTGGTGAAGCGGTAGCCGGAGTCGATCAGGGAGGGGAGGAAGCGCGTGAGAGCGGCCACCGTCTGCGAACGGTCGCCCCCGCCGTCATGGGTGAGCACGATCGCTCCCGGGCGCATCTCCTTCGTGAGCCGACCGAGGATCACGTCCGTCCCCGGCTCTGCCCAGTCCTCCGGGTCGACCGTCCAGCCCATCGGCCGCATCCCGAGCTCCCTGCTCGTCCTGAGCGTCCTCGGGGCCCAGTCCCCGCCCGGGGCCCGGAACCAGACGGGCGACTTGCCGGTGATCCCGGCGAGGAGGTCGGAGGTGCGCGTCAGCTCCTCCCGCACCTGGGCGTCGTCGGGAAGGTGACGGAGGTCCGGATGGCTCCAGGTGTGGTTGCCGATGCGGTGCCCCCGCGCCGCGATCTCCCGGACCAGGTCGGGACGGGCGGCCGCGTTCTCGCCGATCAGGAAGAACGTCGCCCGGATCCCGTGCTTCTCCAGCAGCGCCAGGACGTCGGGGGTGTGGCGCGGATGGGGTCCGTCGTCGATGGTGAGGGCCACCACCTTCCCCTCCTCCGCGAGTTCGAACAGCGGCCGGCTCTCCGCCTCGGTCAGCACCCTGGGGGCTTCCGGGGCGGCCTCCGGCGCGGTTTCAGGCGCGGCCTCCGGCGCGGCTTCCGGTGCGGCCGCCGGGGGTGCGGCCGCGGGCGGCGGCCCGGCGTTCCCTCTCGGCGCGGTACCGGGTTCCCCGGCCCGCCGTGCTCCCCCGCACCCTGCGGCGCCGAGGACCGACAACCCGGCCGCGGCCAGGATCAGCCTTCGCGAGACAATCTGATGATCTGACATTTTCTGGGTGTCCCCCCGGGCCTGACGCCCCCTCCCGGCGTTCACCCCGAGGGACCCACATCACCACCCGGAAGGACCCAGGGCCACACGGTCGGCGGCACGGTGCCGGGTCCGTCGCCGTCGCCCGGCCTGCGGCCGGGACGCCCCGACCACAGGGCCCCGACCGCGGCACCCGGGTGCCGCCCGCCGCCGGTGCGACGTCTCGGCGGCACCGGTCAGCGGCGCCCCTCCCGATCTCCGTCGCGCCCTTCGGCGACGACCGGGTAGGGCACCCTGGTGCGCCGGTCCGGGTCCACCACCAGCCGGCCGCCGACGGGGGGCCGGGCTCGCTGGGCGCAGTCGGTCCGCTCGCAGATCCGGCAGCCCAGGCCGATCGGCGTGGCCGCCTCCCGGCCGTCCAGGGCGATGCCCTCGGCGTAGACCAGGCGGTGGGCGTGGCGCAGCTCGCAGCCGAGCGCGACGGCGAACTCGCTGCGCGGCGCGCGGTGGCCGAAGCCGCCGTGGGTGACGGTGCGGGCGATCCAGAAGTACCGCTTGCCGTCCGGCATCTCGGCGATCTGGGTGAGGATCCGGCCCGGCGCCGAGAAGGCCTCGTAGACCGTCCAGAGCGGGCAGGTGCCGCCGAGGCGGGAGAAGTGGAAGTCGGTCGCGGACTGCCGCTTGGAGATGTTGCCCGCCCGGTCGGCGCGCAGGAAGGAGAACGGCACGCCCCGGCGGCCGGTGCGCTGCAGGGTGCTCAGCCGGTGGCAAACCGTCTCGAAGCCGACCCCGAAGCGGGCGCCGAGCAGGTCGATGTCATAGCGCAGCTCCTCGGCGGCGGCGTGGAAGGCCGAGTAGGGCATCAGCAGCGCACCGGCGAAGTAGGTGGCGAGGCCGATCCGGGCGAGGTCCGCCGCCTGGGGCGAGGTGAGGTCGGGCCCTGCCGCCGAGACCAGCGCGTCGAGCAGCGGCCGGTGCTCCAGCAGCGCGAGCTGGGTGGCCAGTTGGAAGGCCCGCTGACCGTCGGTCAGCCACGCGGAGAGGCGGAGGGTGCCGCTCACCGGATCGAACCGGCGCATCTCCGCCTGCCGCCGGTGGTCCGCGTCAACCACCCGCACGCCGTGCCGTTCGCCGAGTGCGGCCGCCAGCGCGGCGGCGAGGCCGCCGGCCGTGGTCGCCCCGAGCGCGGTCGCGGTGCGCTCGGCCTGCTCGTCCAGGGCCGGGATGTGGTTGTGGTGTGTGTAGAAGAAGTCCCGTACCTCGTCGTGGGGTTCGGCCGGGCTGAGCGCGGCGGTCCCGGCAGTGTCGCCGAGATCGGCGACCCTGGCGGCCGCCTCCCGGTAGCGGCGGTACAGCGCGACGAGCGCCCGGGCGACGTCGGGGTGGTCCCGGCTCACCTCCGCGACGTCCTCGGCCGGGACGGGGGCGCCGCACGCCTCGTCGGCGAGGGCGGCGCGCAGGTCGGTGGCGAGGCGCTCCTCGTCGGCCTCGGAGAAGAACTCCGGGTCCACGCCGAACACCTCGGCGATCCGCAGCAGCACGGCGGCGGTGAGCGGGCGCTGGCTGTGCTCGATCTGGTTGAGGTAGCTGGTCGAGATGCCGAGCTCGTGGGCCAGCTCGACCTGGTTCATGCCGTGCTCGCGGCGCAGCCGGCGCAGCTTGGCGTGGGCGAAGATCTTGCGCCCGACGGGACGTGCCATGGTGCGACGCACCCCTCTTCTCTGTTCTTCCCCGGTCTTCTCTTCCCCGGATGGTTGCGAAGGCCTACACCGGTACCTGGCCGACGGTCATCCGGTGGGCCCGTACGGCCGCCTCGACCCGCACGGCGTCGGCGGCCGCCCGCACCTCGTGGACCCGTACGGCCCAGGCGCCCTGCGCGGCGGCCAGGACGGCGGCGGCCGAGGTCGCGTCGTCCCGCTCCCGGGCCGGGCGGGGCTCGCCGGTGGCCGGGTCGGCGAGCAGTTCGCCGAGGAAGCGCTTGCGGGAGGGCCCGACCAGGAGCGGGCGGTCCAGCACGGCCCAGGCGTCCAGGGCGGCGAGCAGCGCCCAGTCGTCGCTCCGGCCCTTGGCGAAGCCGAGGCCGGGGTCGAGGACGACCTGCTCCGGGTCGACGCCGGCCGACACCACGGCGTCCAGTTGGCGCCCCACTTCGGCGACCACCTCGGCGACGACGTCCCCATAGTCGGCCAGGTCGTCCATCCCCTGGGACTGCCCCCGCCAGTGCATGACGACGAACGGCACGCCGGCCCGCGCGGCCGTCTTCGCCATGGCCTCGTCCGCCCGGCCGCCGCTGACGTCGTTGACGATCCGGGCCCCGGCGTCCACCGCGGCCTCGGCGACCTGGGCGCGCATCGTGTCGATGCTCACCAGGACGCCCTGCCGGGCGAGTCCGCGCACCACCGGCAGCACCCGCGCGAGCTCCTCCTCGACCGGCACCCGACGGGCGCCGGGGCGGGTCGACTCGCCGCCCACGTCCACCATGTCGGCGCCCCGCGCGGCGAGCGCCAGTCCGTGTTCCACCGCCCGGCCCGGGTCCAGCCAGCACCCCCCGTCCGAGAACGAGTCCGGGGTGACGTTGAGGATTCCCATGACCGCGCAGCGGCCCCAGTCGGGAAGTCCGGGAAGGGCGTACGCATGTCTTTCCATGGCCCTATTGTGCAGCCTCCGGAGGCCGTTCCGCGACCACTCCCGACCGCCCTCGATCGCGGCCGGAGAAAACCCGCGTATCACACTGTGGACTTTCCACCACGCCATTCCGAGCGGGCGTATACCGTCCTGTCATGACACTCGGGAAACCCTCCACACGCACCGACCGGGCGGCGACCGTCCGCGATCTCCTGGCCACCGGAAAGCGTTCCTATTCGTTCGAGTTCATGCCGCCGCGGAACGCCGAGGCGGAGGCCGGACTGTGGAACGCGATCCGCCGGCTGGAGGCACTCTCCCCCACCTTCGTCTCGGTGACCTACGGTGCGGGCGGCTCGACCCGGGAGCGGACGGTGAACGTCACCGGCCGCATCGCCCAGGAGACGACCCTCACCCCGGCCGCGCACCTGACCGCCGTCGGCCACAGCGTCGGCGAGCTCAGGAACATCCTCGGGCACTACGCCGACCAGGGAGTACGGAACATCCTGGCGCTGCGCGGCGACCCTCCGGGCGACCCGCTGGGCGCCTGGGTCCGGCATCCGGGCGGGGTCGAGTACGCCGCCGACCTGGTTCACCTCGTCAAGGACTCGGGCGACTTCTGCGTCGGGGTGGCGGCTTTCCCGGAAATGCACCCGCGGTCACCGGACTGGGAGTCGGAAATCCGGCACTTCGTCACGAAGTGCCGTTCCGGAGCCGACTACGCGATCACCCAGATGTTCTTCGAGGTGGACGGATACCTCCGTTTCCGGGACCGTCTCCAGAAGGCCGGATGCGATATTCCGGTGATTCCGGAGATCATGCCGGTGACCAGTATCCGGTCACTGCGCCGAATTCCGACCCTGAGCACCGCTGCCATTCCGACGGAATTCTCCGACCGCATGCTGGAACACCAGGACGATCCCGCCGCCGTGCGCTCGATCGGGATCGAGCACGCCACCGCCATGTGCCGGCGGTTGCTTTCCGAAGGCGTGCCCGGGCTGCATTTCATGACCATGAACTTCTCCACGGTCACCACCGAGATCTATCAGAACCTCGGACTGCCCCGGTC
>NZ_JBHVEU010000276.1:0-11913 GCF_042802075.1 Kitasatospora sp. NPDC057518 | reverse complement strand
GGCCCCTCCGTGACGTTTCCGCGGTGTCAGACCGCGATGACGGTGATCAGCGCGACCAGGCCGAGCAGGGTGGGGGCGATGACCCACCAGCACCAGCGGACCTCGACCGGGCCCGCGGCGGCGGGGCGGGCGGCGTTGCGCTCGGCCAGCTCCTGGAGGACGGCGGTGACCTGGTCGGACCAGGCGCGGGTGGGGTCGGGCGAGCCCTGGACGACCGGGTTGGTCCGCTTGGCCATCCCCAGCCCCAGACCGGTCCGGGAGGCGTGCTCGGCGGCGCTGGGGCTCTGCGCCCGGGTGGCCCGCTTGCGCTGCCGCAGCGACACCGGCACCGCCCAGACCTGGAACTTCTTCCCGCCCGCGAGCAGCTCGACCGAGTACCCCGCGCGCAGCGCGTCCACCGAGGCCCACGGCGCGACGACGGTCCGCCACGGGTTGCGCACCACCAGCCGGTCGCGTCCGGCCGTCACGGCCGGGCGCAGCGTGTACGCGATCACCGGGAAGGCGAACACCGGCACCGCGGCGAGCGAGACGTACGGCGTCTTGCCCGTCCCGCTCACCACCGCGTCGCCGATCAGCCAGGCGGCGACCACCAGCAGCAGCACTCCGGAGATCACACCGGGGACAGAGCGGTACACGCGGTCCGCGTACTCGGGCTCCCCGTCGGGGGCGGCGGGGCCCTGGCCGGGCTTGCCGTCGGAATCGGTCATGTCGACGATTCTGCCCCATGCCCCTCACCCTGAGGTCTCGGTCCGGCCACGAATGGCAGGTGCCCTGGCGGCCCACTACGCGCGTAGATATGCTGCTCTGGTGACTATGTCCACTGTTGCAGCCAATGCCCTCGGCGTTGCGGGCAGCGGCCTTCAGGACGTTGCTGCGTCCGAGGCCTCGCTCCGCCGGTTCCTGCACGGCCTGCCCGGCGTCGACCAGGTCGGCCTGGAGGCGCGTGCCGCCGCTCTCGGTACCCGCTCGATCAAGACCACGGCGAAGGCGTACGCCATCGACCTGGCGATCTCGATGATCGACCTGACCACGCTGGAGGGCGCGGACACGGTCGGCAAGGTGCGCGCACTGTGCGCCAAGGGCAGGACCCCCGACCCGACCGACCCGACCACCCTCCGCGTCGCCGCCATCTGCGTCTACCCGGACATGGTCGCCACCGCGAAGGCCGCCCTGGAGGGCACCGACATCCAGGTCGCCTCCGTGGCCACCGCCTTCCCGGCCGGCCGCGCCGCCCTCCCGGTCAAGCTCGCCGACACCGCCGACGCGGTGGCCGCGGGTGCCGACGAGATCGACATGGTGATCGACCGCGGTGCCTTCCTCTCCGGCCGCTACCTCGACGTCTTCAACGAGATCGTGGCCGTCAAGGAGGCGTGCAAGCGCCCCGACGGCAGCTCCGCCCACCTCAAGGTGATCTTCGAGACCGGCGAGCTCCAGACCTACGACAACGTCCGCCGGGTCTCCTGGCTGGCGATGCTGGCCGGCGCCGACTTCATCAAGACCTCCACCGGGAAGGTCGCCGTCAACGCGACCCCGCCGGTCACCCTGCTGATGCTGGAGGCGGTCCGCGACTTCCGCGCGGCCACCGGCGTCCAGGTCGGCGTCAAGCCCGCCGGCGGCATCCGCACCACCAAGGACGCCATGAAGTACCTGGTGATGGTCAACGAGACCCTCGGCGACGACTGGCTGACCCAGCACTGGTTCCGCTTCGGCGCCTCCAGCCTGCTCAACGACCTGCTGATGCAGCGCCAGAAGCTGGCCACCGGCCGCTACTCCGGCCCCGACTACGTGACGGTGGACTGATCACCATGGCCAAGAAGAAGAACACCGAGGAGCCCGTGGCCAAGCCCGCCGGCGGCCTCTTCGCCTACGCCCCGGCCCCCGAGTCGCCGGCCGCCGCGGGCGACATCGCCACCTCCTACGGCCACTTCATCGGCGGCGAGTTCGTCGACTCCTCCGGCAACGAGGCCCTGAAGACGGTCAACCCGGCCACCGAGCAGGTGCTCGCCGAGTTCGCCCAGGGCACCGAGGAGGACGTGGACCGCGCGGTCGCCGCCGCCCGCAAGGCCTTCGCCGACTGGTCGGCGCTGCCCGGCAGCGAGCGCGCCAAGTACCTGTTCCGGATCGCCCGGATCATCCAGGAGCGCAGCCGCGAGCTGGCCGTGCTGGAGTCGATCGACAACGGCAAGCCGATCCGCGAGACCCGCGACGTCGACCTGCCGCTGGTCGCCGCGCACTTCTTCTACTACGCGGGCTGGGCCGACAAGCTGGACTACGCCGGCTTCGGTCCCAACCCGAAGCCGCTGGGCGTGGCCGGCCAGGTCATCCCGTGGAACTTCCCGCTGCTGATGCTGGCGTGGAAGATCGCGCCCGCGCTGGCGACCGGCAACACGGTCGTCCTGAAGCCGGCCGAGACCACCCCGCTGACCGCGCTGCGCTTCGCCGAGATCTGCCGCCAGGCCGGTCTGCCGAAGGGCGTCGTCAACATCGTCACCGGCGACGGCCGCACCGGCGCCGCGCTGACCTCCCACCCGGACGTCAACAAGGTCGCGTTCACCGGCTCCACCCCGGTCGGCCGCGCCATCGCCAAGCAGCTGGCCGGCACCCGCAAGAAGCTCTCGCTGGAGCTGGGCGGCAAGGCCGCGAACATCGTCTTCGACGACGCGCCGATCGACCAGGCCGTCGAGGGCATCGTCAACGGCATCTTCTTCAACCAGGGCCACGTCTGCTGCGCCGGTTCGCGCCTGCTGGTCCAGGAGTCCGTCCAGGACGAGCTGCTGGACGCCCTGAAGCGCCGGATGGGCACCCTGCGGGTCGGCGACCCGCTGGACAAGAACACCGACATCGGCGCCATCAACTCCGCCGCGCAGCTGGCCCGGATCACCGCGCTGACCGACGCCGGCGAGGCCGAGGGCGCCGAGCGCTGGTCGCCGGAGTGCGAACTCCCGGGCACCGGCTTCTGGTTCAAGCCGACCCTGTTCACCGGCGTCAGCCAGGCCCACCGGATCGCCCAGGAGGAGATCTTCGGCCCGGTCCTGTCGGTGCTGACCTTCCGCACCCCCGCCGAGGCGGTCGAGAAGGCCAACAACACCCCGTACGGCCTCTCCGCCGGCATCTGGACGGAGAAGGGCTCGCGCATCCTCTGGATGGCGGACCGCCTCAGGGCCGGCGTGGTCTGGGCCAACACCTTCAACAAGTTCGACCCGACCTCGCCGTTCGGCGGCTACAAGGAGTCGGGCTACGGCCGCGAGGGTGGCCGCCACGGTCTGGAGCCCTACCTGAATGTCGAGGCCCTCGATGTCTGATGTCGCAACGCGTCTTGACGTCTTCAAGACCTACAAGCTGTACGTCGGCGGGAAGTTCCCGCGCTCCGAGAGCGGGCGGGTGTACGAGGTGACCGACTCCAAGGGCGAGTGGCTCGCCAACGTCCCGCTGGGCACCCGCAAGGACACCCGTGACGCCGTCTTGGCCGCCCGCAAGGCGGTCAAGGGCTGGGCCGGCACCACCGCGTACAACCGCGGCCAGGTGCTGTACCGGGTGGCCGAGATGCTCCAGGGCCGGCGCGAGCAGTTCGCCGCCGAGGTGGCCGTCTCCGAGGGCATCGGCCCGAAGAAGGCCGCCGCGCTGGTGGACGCCGCGATCGACCGCTGGGTCTGGTACGCGGGCTGGACCGACAAGGTCGCCCAGATCGCGGGCGGCGCCAACCCGGTCGCCGGTCCGTACTTCAACCTCTCCTCCCCGGAGCCGACCGGTGTGGTCGGGGTCGTCGCCCCGCAGGCCGGGTACGGGCACTCGCTGCTCGGCCTGGTCTCGGTGATCGCCCCGGCGATCGCCACCGGGAACACGGTCGTGGTCGCGGCCGCCGCGGACGCCCCGCTGCCCGCGCTGTCGCTGGGCGAGGTGCTGGCCACCTCGGACGTCCCGGGCGGCGTGGTCAACATCGTCTCGGGCCGGACCGCGGACATCGCCCCCACCCTGGCCTCGCACCAGGACGTCAACGCGCTGGACCTCACCGGGGCCATCGCCGCCGACGGTCCCGGCGCGGCGTACGCGCTGGAGGCGGCCGCCGCGGATACCCTGAAGAGGGTGGTCCGTCCGGCGCTGGACCCGTTCGCCCAGGACTGGACCAATGCGCCGGGTACAAAGCGGCTACTCTCGTTCCTGGAGACGAAGACGGTCTGGCACCCGAAGGGGATCTGACCTCCGGCACTCCGGGTAACAACTCCACAGACTGGCCGTCCCCAGTGCCCTCACCCCCCCAGGGCCCGGACGGTCACAGGACGGACCCGCGCCTCTCCCCCCCTGGCGCGGGTCCGTCGGCGTTCCCGGGGTGCTCCCGCCGTCGGCCCGTCGACTTTCGTCACCCGCGCCGCCGACTTTCGACGCTCCCGCCCGCCCCACCGGCCCGGCCAGAATCACCGGTGACGGAGACGGCCGGGGGAACGACCGGGGGGACGCATGGGCGAGTTCATCGGCGAGCTGATGGCACTGTTCGCGGACGGCTTCTACCGCACGTGGCACGTGGCCCGCACCAGGCGGCGGCTGGCCGCGGGCCGCCCGGTCAGGGTGCCCTGCTCGGCCCGGTCCGAGCGGCAGCCCGACTACGTCAACGGCAGCCTGCGCATCAGGCCGGGCACCGACACCGTGGCCCTGGTCACCCGCGACACCGGCCGGTGCGAACTGCCCGCCGGCGGGACCTTCCACGAGCCCGAGCCCGACACCTGGCACAGCCCGGACTGGGCCGCCACCGCCTACCGGCCGCCCGGCGCCGACGAACCGGTCTACCTCCAGGTGGACAGCCGCTACCTGCCGATGGTCCACGTCGCCCTCGCCGACCCGGCGTCACAGTCGAAGCCAGGGGCACGGTAGAAGGTCCGCCCCGGCCGGTTTCGGCAACCGGCCGGGATGCGTCAGACTGGTGTCCCGTGAGTGACTCCCCCATGAACCCCGCACCGACCGGGCATGCCCGGGTGATCCTGCTCTCCGGGCCCTCCGGGTCGGGGAAGTCCTCGCTCGCCGAGCGCAGCGGCCTGCCGGTGCTCCAGCTCGACGACTTCTACAAGGACGGGGACGACCCGACCCTGCCGCGGCTGCCGGACGGCGCCGTCGACTGGGACTCCCCGCTGGCCTGGCACCGCGACCAGGCCGTCGCCGCGATCCGCGCCCTGCACGAGCACGGCCGCACCGACGTCCCGGTGTACTCGATCCCGGACAACGGCCGGATCGGCACCCGCGGCCTGGAGCTGGACGGGGCGGACGCGTTCATCGCGGAGGGCATCTTCGCCGCCGAGATCACCGCCGAGTGCGCCGACCAGGGCCTGCTCGGCGACGCCCTGTGCCTGCGCAACGGCGCGCTCACCACGGCCTGGCGCCGGCTGCGCCGGGACGTCCGGGAGGGCCGCAAGTCGCTGCCGGTGCTGCTGCGCCGGGGCCTGCGGCTGATGCGGGCCGAGCGGTCCATCGTCGGACGGCAGGTCGCGCTCGGCTCGTACGCGTGCGCCGGGCCGGAGGCCGAGCGGCGGATCCGCGCCGCGACCCGGGCCGGCGAGCTCTCCGCCGCCTGAACCCCGTACGGCCGAGCCCGGTACGGCCGAACCCCAGGGCATGACGAAGGGCCCGGTGCGTCTCCCCCGCACCGGGCCCTTCGCCTTCCCCGAACGGTCTTCGGCTCCCCCACGGGCGTGCTCCCCCGAGCCGCTGCCCCCGGACCGTGACCGTCCGCTTCCCGTCCCCCGACGGGAGTCCTCGTTACGCGACCAGCTCGCCGAACGCCCGGACGGTGTCGCCGGACTTGTTCAGGTGCTCGTCCTCGCGCAGCCGGCGCAGGGCGCGCCAGATGCTGCTCTTGACCGTGCCGACGCTGATCCCCAGCACGCCGGCGATCTCCGGGTCGGTCTTGCCCTCGTAGTACCGCAGCACCAGCATGGTGCGCTGGTTCTCCGGCAGCTTCGCCAGCGCCTGCCAGAGCACGGTGCGCAGCTCGGTGCCGCCCATCGCGTCGGTGTCGCCGGCCGTCTCCGGCAGCTCCTCGGTCGGGTACTCGTTGACCTTGCGGCGCCGCCAGGCGGAGATGTGCAGGTTGGTCATGGTGCGGCGGAGGTAGCCCCCGACCGCGGCCTTGTCGGTGATCCGGCCCCAGGCCCGGTAGGTGCTGAAGAGCGCGCTCTGCAGCAGGTCCTCGGCCTCGTAGCGGTCACCGGTCAGGTGGTAGGCCGTGGCGTACAGGGAGGCGCGGCGCTCGCGCACGTACGCGGTGAACTCCGTGATGTGGTCCTCCGCGACGGCCGGGTGCTCCCCCTGCGCGCCTCCCTGCCCGGCCTCGGTGGTGCGGGCCGCCGCGGGGTTCAGCCGCAGCAGCGTCGCACCGGCGGCCTCGCGACCGGTCGGCTCCCCCGAACCGACCGTCCGCAGACCGTTCCCCCCGGTCCCCCGGTTCCCCCCCGGGGCGTCCTTGCCCTCGACGCGGACGGGGAGGATCCCCCGCAGCGTGAGGGTGGTGGCGGAGTCGGCCGAACTCCCCAGACGGCCGATCCCGTACAGCTCCCCCGTCCTGCCGCCGCCGCTCACCCGACGGGCGACAGGGTTTCCACCGGTGCTGTGCGCGCACCCCCGCACGGTCACGGCACCGGAGTTCTCGTCGGTCCTGACCTCGTACCGGGTCCGGTGGGACGTGGCTGACGAACGCGCGGTGCGGACAGCCGGGTTGGTCCGGGTCTGAAGCGTGGCGTTCATCGTGCGCCCCCTGGGTCGGTACGAGCGGTTCCGGTAGCCGCCCTTCAGCCGGCCTTGCGGCCCGCTGTCCTGCGGCGACATGGAAAATCCTGCCCGCCGGTTGTGATGGCGCTGTCCGCCGACTGTCACAGGGGTGTCACAGGAGCCGTCCGAATGTCCCGGACCGCCCCCCTGTGAACCTGACGCCGGTGGCACGCGTTCCGGTTCCAGAAGGGACGGTGGGTGGTCCGGGGGGTGATTCGGCGCTGCCGGTGGGCCAAAATGGGGCCGTGCCTTTCCTCCTTCTGATCGAGGACGACGACGCCATCCGGACCGGCCTCGAACTCGCCCTCACCCGCCAGGGCCACCGCGTGGCCACCGCTGCCTCCGGTGAGGACGGTCTGCGTCTCTTCAAGGAGCAGCGGCCCGACCTGATCGTGCTCGACGTGATGCTGCCCGGCATCGACGGCTTCGAGGTGTGCCGCCGGATCCGCCGCACCGACCAGCTGCCGATCATCCTGCTGACCGCCCGCTCGGACGACATCGACGTGGTGGTGGGCCTGGAGTCCGGCGCGGACGACTACGTCGTGAAACCGGTGCAGCCGCGGGTGCTGGACGCCCGGATCCGGGCGGTGCTGCGGCGCGGCGAACGGGAGAGCTCGGACTCCTCGGCCTACGGCACCGTGGTGATCGACCGCGCGGCGATGACCGTCACCAAGGACGGACTCGACCTCCAGCTCACCCCGACCGAGCTGCGGCTGCTGCTGGAGCTCAGCCGCCGCCCCGGCCAGGCGCTCTCCCGCCAGCAGCTGCTGCGGCTGGTCTGGGAGCACGACTACCTCGGCGACTCCCGCCTGGTGGACGCGTGCGTGCAGCGGCTGCGGGCCAAGGTCGAGGACGTGCCGTCCGCGCCGACGCTGATCCGCACCGTCCGCGGGGTGGGCTACCGGCTGGACCCGCCGGCCTGACCCCGCGACCCGGCCACCGGCCCCTCCCCCGACCTCTGAACTCCCGTACCACGACAGGCTCTTGTGACTGACCATCAGACGACTGCCCGGCGGTTCTCGACGGGCCGGTGGCGTCGGCTGCGCTCCCTGCGGGTGCGGCTGATCGCGGTGTTCGCGGCCGTCGCGCTGCTCGCCGCCGTCTCGGCCTCCGGCATCGCGTACTGGCTGAACCGCGACGCGGTGCTCAAGCGCGCCCAGAACACCGTGCTGAACGACTTCCGGGTCTCGCTCACCCGCAACGTCTCCGACCTGCCGCTGAACGCGACCTGCCAGGAGCTGGCCTCGCTGGCGTCCACCGTGGCCAGCTCCGGCCTGACGTACGACGTGGTGGTGGTCGACGCGGCGCACCCGGAGTGCCCGGCCTCCTCCGACCCCGCGCACTTCACGCTGGCCGACGTGCCGACCGCGCTGCAGTCCACCGTCGCCAAGCCGCGCGAGATCACCGAGAACAACCCGTACCCGTACCACCTGTACTGGCAGCGGCAGAACCTGGAGGGCCGGCCGTTCGTGATCGGCGGCACCAAGGTGGTGCCGAACGGCCCGACGGCGTACATGTTCAAGTCGCTGGAGAACGAGCGGGCCGACCTCAACACCCTGGGCTGGTCGCTGGCGATCGCCACGCTGTTCGCGCTGATCGGCTCGGCGCTGCTCGCCCAGGCCGCCTCGGCCACCGTGCTGCGGCCGGTCAAGCGGCTCGGCGACGCCGCCCGGCGGCTCGGCGAGGGGCACCTGGACACCCGGCTGGAGGTCGACGGCTCGGACGAGCTCGCCGACCTGGCGAGGACCTTCAACCGGACGGCGGAGCAGCTGCACGAGCAGGTCGAGGAGCTGAGCGCGCGCGAGGCGCAGAGCCGGCGGTTCGTCGCCGACATGTCGCACGAGCTGCGCACCCCGCTGACCGCGATGACCGCCGTGACGGACATCCTGGAGGACGAGGCCGAGTCGCTGGACCCGATGATCGAGCCGGCCGTCCGGCTCGTGGTCAGCGAGACCCGGCGGCTGTCCGACCTGGTGGAGAACCTGATGGAGGTGACCCGCTTCGACGCGGGTACCGCCAGGCTGGTCGCCGACGAGGTGGACATCGCCGACCTGATCATGTCCTGCATCGACGGGCGGGCCTGGTACGACGCGGTCGAACTGGACGCCCCGCGCGGCATCCTGGCCGTGGTCGACCCGCGCCGGCTCGACGTGGTCTTCGCCAACCTGATCGGCAACGCGCTGAAGCACGGCGGCTCGCCGGTGCGGGTCAAGGTCCGGCAGGACGGGGAGTCGGTCGTGGTCGAGGTCTCCGACAGCGGCCCGGGCATCCCGGAGGACGTGCTGCCGCACGTCTTCGACCGCTTCTACAAGGCGGACCGGGGGCGGGCCCGCTCGGAGGGCAGCGGCCTCGGCCTGTCGATCGCGATGGCCAACGCGCAGATACACGGGGGAACGATCACGGCGGCGAACGGGGAGGTCGGCGCGGTGTTCACCCTGACGCTGCCGCTGGCCCCGCCGCCTCCGCCGTCCGCGGGCGAGGCCGAGGGCGGCCCCGCCGGCGACGCCGCCGAGGACAAGGACGCCACGTGACCAGCCCCACCGACACCGTTGTCCCCCGCACCGTCCTGCGCCGCGGCGCCGGCGTGCTGCTGCTGGTCGCGCTGGCCTCCGGCTGCGGCATCCGGCCGACCGCCGTGCCGGTCGACGCCGGCGCGCCCGCCAGCCGGACGGCCTGCCCGACCTCCCCGCACATACCGGCGGCCCTGGCCACCCCGCCGGGCCCGGCCCCGACCGTGTCCCCGACCCGCGGCACCAAGGCGGGCGTGAGCCCGAGCCCGTCGCCCACCCCGGTGGCGCCGGGCAGCCCGCCGCCGGACAACGTGTTCAGCGCGGTGCCGACGGCCTCGCCCTGCCGGTAGCCCGCCCTGGGGGTGGGCCGCCCTGCAAGTGGCCCGCCCGGCGAGCGGGCCGCCCTGCGGGCAGGCCGCCGGCAAGGGGCGGGAGGGGGCGGGAGGGGGCGGGAAGGGGCGGGAAGGGGGTTCGGGGGCGCGTTTGGGAATGTTCACGCCGGGTGTGGAACCGACGTGACGTCGGCCCACGTCCTTCCCCCCGTGCAGCGAGATGGCACCAGGACACGCGACGAGCGTTCCGGCGCGGGGACCGAGAGCAACCCGGCGGCGGCCGTCCACCGTCCCCTCCGGTTGGCCGGACTGGCGGGCCTCACCGGCCACCTGGCACTGGTGCTCTGGCTGGTGCTGAGACCGCTGCCGGTGGCCTGGGTGTACGACGCCAACCTGACGCCGTTCGCCTCGCTCCGCTCCTCCAGCGGCTGGCAGGTGGTCGGCGAACTCCTGCTGCTGGCCCCGCTCGGGGTCCTGCTGCCGCTGGCCGGCGGCCGGCTCCGGGCCCCCTGGCTGCCGTCCTTCCTGCGCACCACCGGCGCCTCCGCGCTGCTGGCGACCGCGCTGGAGTTCCTCTCCTCCTGGGCACCCGGGCACGTCCTCAACGTGGACCACATCCTGCTCGCCGTGGTCGGCGTGGCCGTCGTCCACCTCGCGCTCGTCCCGGGCCTGCGGCACCTGCTGCGGGACCGGCGGCCGCGGGTGCCCCGGATGACGGTGCTCTCGGTGCCGCCGGCCGTCGCCTCGGTCGCCGCCGCCACCTCGGTCGCCGCCGTCACGCCCGCCGCCCGGCGGCGCGCCTACGCGGAGCCGACGCCCCCGGCCGGCTGATCCGGCCGCGGGTCCCGGACCACCCGGCCGCCGACCTCGACCAGCCCGCCCGGGCGCGGCCCGGCCAGCAGCCGCGAGCCCCGGCCCTGGGTGATGGTCAGCGCCCGGCCGAGGTGCGCGGCCAGCAGCAGGGCGGCCGCACCGGTCGCCTCGTCCTCGTCGATCCCGTCGCCCCGGCCGGGGAAGGCCCGGGCCCGGACGGTGCCGGCCGCCTCGTCCTGCCAGGCCCAGGCGTAGACCCACTCCCCCGGCGGCGGCACCTCCAGCGCCTCCACCTCGGCCGCCGAACCGTACGGCCGCAGCGTGCGCCCCGGGGCCCACTCGGGCCGGGCCTCGATCCGGATCAGCCCGCCCTCGCGCCGCACGGCCACCTCGCCGGCGGCCGTGACCAGCCGGTCCACCCCGAGCAGCCAGGCGGCGCCCACGCACGGGTGGCCGGCGAACGGCAGGCGCACCGACGGGGTGTAGATGTCGATCTCCCCGCGCTCCGGGTCGTCGACGAACACCGTCTCGCTGAAGCCCAGTTCGCGCGCGACCCGCTGCCGGTCCGCGCGACCCGGCACGGCGGCGCCGTCGCGCACCACCCCGAGCGCGTTCCCGTGGCTCCCGTCGGGCCCGCAAAAGACCCGCAGCACCTCAAACCCCGTCATTTCCCCACCTCGTCTACTCCCGCTCCGGACCGGCGCAATGACACCGTGACACAAAGGCGGCGACGGATGTCGGCCGCCTCCAGTACTGTGCGCTGTCGTCCCCGAACGGTTCCCGCCGTTTTTCTCCTTCCCCTCCCAGGAAAGCCCCCGTGAACAATCTCGACTTCAGCGCCGAACCGCTCTTCTCCTGGTACGTCGTACTGCTGGCCCTCAGCGGCGCCATCATGGTGGCCCTCGGGGTCGCGGCCGGCGGACTGAAGGTCGGCCTGCGCATCCTCAACCTCGTCCTCGGCCTCGCGTTCCTGGGGTACGCCTACTACCTGGCGTTCGTCTTCGAGGGCGGCACGTACACCATCTTCTTCAAGGCGTTCATCCTGCCGGTCGGCATGATCGTCGCCTCGGTGAAGGCGCTGGTGGAGCGCAGCAACGCCAAGAAGCAGCCCGCGCAGGCGGCCGCCCCGTTCGACCCGAACGCGCCGCAGGGGGCGTTCAACCCGAACGCGCCGTTCAACCCGAACGCCGCCCAGCAGGCGCCGTTCAACCCCAACGCGCCGTTCAACCCCAACGCCCCGCAGGCGCCGCAGCCGCCGTTCAACCCCAACGCCCCGCAGGCCCCGTACGCCGCGCAGCCGGGCGCGCCCGTCCCGCCGCCGGCCGGTGCCCCCGTGCCGCCCGCCCCGGCGCCGGGCGCCTCGCCGTACCAGCCGGGTGTCCCGCCGCAGCCGGTGGCGGACAACCCGTACGCGCAGCCGCAGCCGCCGCAGCACCCGGCCGGCTGACCGCACCGAGCCGAGCCGTACCGCCGTACGAACGCCGGAAGGCCCGCCCGTCACCCGC
>NZ_JBHVEU010000275.1:0-11916 GCF_042802075.1 Kitasatospora sp. NPDC057518 | reverse complement strand
GACGCGGTCAGGCCGGGCGGACCGCGCCCTTGTAGGGCATCACGGAGATCGGCAGGACCTCGATGTTCTTGCCCGTGTACGGGGCGTGGATCATCTTGCCGTCGCCGATGTACAGGCCGACGTGGTGCAGGTCGTCGTAGAAGAACACCAGGTCACCGGGCTGGAGGTTGGCACGGTCGACGTGCGGGCCGTCCTTCCACTGCTCCTCGGACGTCCGGGAGATGGTGACGCCCGCCGCGCGGTAGGCCTGGCTGGTGAGGCCGGAGCAGTCGAAGGTCGCGGGGCCGGTCTTGCCCCAGCCGTACGGCTTGCCGAGCTGGGCCTGGGCGAACGCGATGATGGCGCCGGCCCGGCCGCTGGCCGACGGCACCGGAGCGTTCATGTCCGGGCGGTCGCTGGAGCGGGAGGCGCGGTCCTTGGCCGCGGCGGCGGCGGCCTGCTGGGCCTCGGCCTTGGCCTTCTCCGCGTTCTGCTGGGCGTTGATCTTGGCGCGGTCCTCGGCGCTGAGCTTGTTCAGCATCCCCTGGGCCTGGGCCAGCTTGGTCTGGATGTCCTTCTTCTGCTCCGCCAGCTGCGTGCCCACCGAGTCGAGCGCGGCCAGGGTGGCGGTGGCCTCGGCGCGGTCCTGGTCGAGCTTGCGCTGCTCGTCCTGGGCCTGCTTGAGCAGACTCGCCTGGGAGTCGGAGACCTGGTTCTGCACCGAGGCACGCTCCAGGTAGGCGGCCGGGTCGGAGTCGAGCATCAGCTGGACCGACGGGTCGATGCCGTTGGTGCGGTACTGGTCGGCGGCGACCGCGCCGAGCCGGGTCCGCAGCTCGTTCATCGCCTCCTGGCCCCGGACGACCTTCTCCTGGATCTGGTTGGCCTCGCCCTGGAGCTTCTGCTGCTTCGCCTGGAAGCCGTTGTACTTCTCGATCGCCTGCTCGGCGTCCTCGTTGAGCTGGTCGACCTGCTCCTTGACGGTGGCGAGGTTCGGGGTCGGCTCGGCGTGGGCGGTACCGGAGGCGAGGACCGCGCCGCCGGCCGCCATGGCCGTGGTGAGGACCGCCATGCGGGCCCGGCTCGGGGGGCTGGGCTTGCGGCGCTTTCCCATGGCGGTCGCTCTCCTTCGGGGGAATCTCGGGACGGTCCGGGCGGAGCGGGGGGACGGCTCGGCCGGTGCCTGGGGACGACGAAGGCGGGCAGGACGAGCAACGGGGGGGTGCTGCCCCGCCCACCTTCTTCGAAGTAACTTAATAGATGAGGGGCCGGGTTCCGCAATCCCCCTGATCATGACGTTTTGACAGCATGACAGGACATCGATCGCGTTCCGTGCCATCGGCGTTGACCTCGGACACCTCCGGACACCGCGGACACCTCCCACCACCCGACGACCGCCGGGCGGACCACCGACGGCGGCCCGGACGCCCCCGGACGACGCGCTCGGATGACCCGCCGCCCGCCTCCGCGGACACCCCGGACGACCCCACCCGGCGCCTCCGACCCCCTGACCTCCGACCCCCTGCCGACACCCCTATCGGCCGCGGGTGCCAGCCGTCCCCGCACGCCATGGCACCCCCCGCCCCGGAGAGTGCTCGCGAGCGGCCGAACCGAGGGAAAGGTCACATGAGATTCCTCTCCTGCAGCCCCGCGCACGGGCGCTAACCTGCGCACATGAAGGTCCCGCCCGAAGGGCTCCCCCTCGCTGCCGAGTTCCCGGCCGCGCACCGAGAGCAGTGGCAGCAGCTCGTCCAGGGCGTGCTGCGCAAGTCCGGTGCCCAGCCCGAGGACGGTCCCGCCGCCGAGCAGGCGCTCACCACCCGGCTCCAGGACGGGCTGAGCGCACGCCCCCTGTACACCGCCGAGGACACCGACGCCGACCCGGGCTACCCGGGCTTCCCGCCGTTCGTGCGCGGCGGCCGGCCGCAGGGCTCCGCCGTGGCCGGCTGGGACGTCCGCCAGCGGCACGCCGACCCGGACCGCCGGCGCGCCAACGAGGCCGTCCTGGCCGACCTGGAGCACGGCGTGAGCTCGCTCTGGCTGGAGCTGGGCGGCGCGGGCCTCCCGGTGGACGCCCTGCCCGAGGCGCTCACCGGCGTGTACCTGGACCTGGCCGCCGTGGCGCTCGACGCCGGCGCCGAATTCACCGACGCCGCCGAGCAGTTGTTCAACCTGTACGAGGAGCGCGAGGTCTCCCCCGGCGCCGCCGCCGGCAACCTCGGCGCCGACCCGCTCGGCCTCCAGGCCCGCACCGGCCGGACCGACCGCACCGGGGCGCTGCTCGCCGAGGCCACCGCGCTGGCAGCCCGCTGCGCCGCCGGGTACCCGGGCCTGCGGGCGCTCACGGTGGACGCCCTGCCGTACCACGAGGCGGGCGCCTCCCCCGCCCAGGAGCTGGGCTGCTCGCTGGCCACCGGCGTCGCCTACCTGCGCGCGCTGACCGCCGCCGGCCTCCCGGTCGACGACGCGCTCGGCCAGCTGGAGTTCCGCTACGCCGCCGACGGCGACCAGTTCCTCACCATCGCCAAGTTCCGTGCCGCGCGCCGCCTCTGGGCCCGGGTCGCCGAGGTCTCGGGGGCCGGTGCCGCCGCCTCGGCGCAGCGCCAGCACGCCGTCACCTCCCGGGTGATGATGACCGCCCGCGACCCGTGGGTGAACATGCTGCGCACCACGATCGCCTGCCTGGCCGCCGGGGTCGGCGGCGCGGACGCCGTCACCGTGCTGCCCTTCGACAGCGCACTCGGCCTGCCGGACGCCTTCGCCCGCCGGATCGCCCGCAACACCCAGGCGATCCTGCTGGAGGAGTCCCACCTGGCCCGGGTGATCGACCCGGCCGGCGGCTCCTGGTACGTCGAGCAGCTGAGCGAGGAGCTGGCCCGGGCCGCCTGGGCCTGGTTCCAGGAGATCGAGCGGGCCGGCGGACAGCGGGCCGCCCTGGAGTCCGGCCTGGTCGGCGAGCGGATCGCCGCGACCTGGGCCGAGCGCTCGGTACGGCTCGCCAAGCGGCGCGAACCCGTCACCGGCGTCAGCGAGTTCCCGCACCTGGACGAGCAGCCGCTGGTCCGCGAACCGGCACCGGCCGCACCCGGCGGCGGGCTGCCGCGGGTGCGCCGCGCCGAGGCCTACGAGGCCCTGCGGGACCGCTCGGACGCCCACGCCGCCGCGCACGGCGCCCGCCCGAACCTCTTCCTCGCCTCGATCGGCACCGCCTCCGCGCACACCGCGCGCACCACCTTCGCCGCCAACCTGTTCCAGGCGGGCGGCATCGCGACGGTCTCGGCCGAGTCCGTCGACCCGGCGGCCTTCGCCGAGGCCTTCCGGGCCTCCGGCGCGACCGTCGCCTGCCTCTGCTCCAGCGACGCGCTGTACGCCGAGCACGCCGCCCCGGTCGCCGGCGCCCTGAAGGCGGCCGGCGCCGAACGGGTGCTGCTCGCCGGGCGACCCGCCGAAGTACCCGACGGCGTGGACGAGTTCATCTTCGCGGGGGGCGACGCGGTCGCCGTCCTGACCTCCCTGCTGGACCAGATCGGAGCCGCTCGATGATCCCCGACTTCACCGGAATCGGGCTGGACGGCGCCGGCGGCAGCCTCACGGGCGGCCCTGGCGTCACCGACGAGCAGTGGCGGGCCGCCTGGCGCCAGTCCACCGGCAAGGACGTCGACGAGCTGCTCTGGGACACCCCCGAGGGCATCGGCGTCAAGCCGCTGTACACCGGGGCCGACCTCGCCGGGCTGGACTTCCTGGAGACCTACCCGGGCGTCGCCCCGTACCTGCGCGGGCCGTACCCGACCATGTACGTCAACCAGCCCTGGACCGTCCGCCAGTACGCGGGCTTCTCCACCGCCGAGGAGTCCAACGCCTTCTACCGCCGCAACCTCGCGGCCGGCCAGAAGGGCCTGTCCGTCGCCTTCGACCTGCCGACCCACCGCGGCTACGACAGCGACCACCCGCGGGTCACCGGCGACGTCGGCATGGCGGGCGTGGCGATCGACTCGATCTACGACATGCGCCAACTCTTCGACGGCATCCCGCTGGACAAGATGTCCGTGTCGATGACCATGAACGGCGCCGTGCTGCCCGTCCTCGCGCTGTACATCGTCGCGGCCGAGGAGCAGGGCGTACCGCCGGAAAAGCTCGCCGGGACCATCCAGAACGACATCCTCAAGGAGTTCATGGTCCGCAACACCTACATCTACCCGCCGCAGCCGTCGATGCGGATCATCTCGGACATCTTCGCGTACACCTCGCAGAAGATGCCCCGGTACAACTCGATCTCCATCTCCGGCTACCACATCCAGGAGGCCGGTGCGACGGCCGACCTGGAGCTGGCCTACACCCTGGCCGACGGGGTGGAGTACCTGCGCGCGGGCCTGGACGTGGGCCTGGACGTGGACGCCTTCGCACCGCGGCTGTCGTTCTTCTGGGCGATCGGCATGAACTTCTTCATGGAGGTCGCCAAGCTGCGCGCGGCCCGGCTGCTGTGGGCCAAGCTGGTCAAGCAGTTCGACCCCAAGAACCCCAAGTCCCTGTCGCTGCGCACCCATTCGCAGACCTCGGGCTGGTCGCTCACCGCCCAGGACGTGTTCAACAACGTCACCCGCACCTGCGTGGAGGCGATGGCCGCGACCCAGGGCCACACCCAGTCGCTGCACACCAACGCCCTGGACGAGGCCCTCGCCCTGCCCACCGACTTCTCCGCCCGGATCGCCCGCAACACCCAGCTGCTGCTCCAGCAGGAGTCGGGCACCTGCCGGGTGATCGACCCGTGGGGCGGCTCCGCCTACGTCGAGAAGCTGACCCACGACCTCGCGTCGAGGGCCTGGGAGCACATCCAGGAGGTCGAGGCGGCCGGCGGCATGGCCAAGGCCATCGACGCGGGCATCCCCAAGCTGCGCGTCGAGGAGGCCGCCGCCCGCACCCAGGCGCGGATCGACTCCGGCCGCCAGCCGGTCATCGGCGTCAACAAGTACCGGGTGGAGAACGACGAGCAGATCGACGTGCTCAAGGTCGACAACTCCTCGGTGCGGGCACGGCAGGTCGAGAAGCTGCGCCGGCTGCGCGCCGAACGCGACGAGGCCGCGTGCCAGGACGCGCTGCGCGCGCTGACGGCCGCCGCCGAGGCCGGCCCGCAGCGCGGCGGCTCACTGGACGGCAACCTGCTGCACCTGGCCGTCAACGCGGCCCGGGCCAAGGCCACCGTCGGCGAGATCTCCGACGCCCTGGAGAAGGTCTACGGCCGCCACTCCGGCCAGATCCGTACCATCTCCGGTGTGTACCGAGACGAAGCGGGCCCGTCGGCCTCCCTCCAGCGCACCCGCGACCTGGTCGAGCGGTTCGAGCAGGCCGAGGGCCGCCGTCCGCGCATCCTGGTCGCCAAGATGGGCCAGGACGGCCACGACCGAGGCCAGAAGGTGATCGCCACCGCCTTCGCCGACCTCGGCTTCACGGTGGACGTCGGCCCGCTCTTCCAGACCCCGGCCGAGGTCGCCCGCCAGGCCGTCGAGGCCGACGTGCACATCGTCGGTGTGTCCTCGCTCGCCGCCGGACACCTCACGCTGGTGCCCGCGCTGCGCGCCGAACTCGCCGCGGCGGGGCGGGAGGACATCACCATCGTGGTCGGCGGGGTCATCCCGCCGCAGGACTTCGACGCCCTGTACGAGGCCGGCGCCGCGGCGGTCTTCCCCCCGGGGACGGTCATCCCGGACGCGGCGTACGACCTGCTCAAGTCCCTGGCGGCCGACCTCGGCCACGAGCTGTGATTGCCTGAACGCATGCCTCCGCGGACGATCGACCTCGACAGCTATGTGACGGGCGTACTCGACGGCTCGCGCGCCTGGATCGCGCGCGCCGTCACCCTCGTCGAGTCCTCCCGACCCGACCACCGCGCACTCGCGCAGCAGCTGCTCCAACGGCTGCTGCCGCATGCCGGTGGCGCGGTCCGGGTGGGCATCACGGGCGTGCCCGGTGTCGGCAAGTCGACCTTCATCGACGCCTTCGGGACGATGCTGACCGGCCAGGGCCACCGGGTCGCGGTGCTCGCCGTCGACCCGACCTCCAGCCGGACGGGCGGCTCCATCCTGGGTGACAAGACCCGGATGGAGCGCCTCGCCGTCGACCCTGCCGCCTTCGTCCGTCCGTCCCCGACCTCGGGGACGCTCGGCGGGGTCGCCAAGGCCACCCGTGAGTCGATGGTGGTGATGGAGGCGGCGGGGTACGACGTCGTCCTCATCGAAACGGTCGGCGTCGGCCAGTCCGAGACGACGGTGGCCGGGATGGTCGACACCTTCCTGCTGCTCAGCCTGGCGCGGACCGGCGACCAGCTCCAGGGCATCAAGAAGGGCGTCCTGGAGCTGGCGGACGTCATCGCCGTCAACAAGGCCGACGGCCCGCACGAACGCGACGCCAAGACGGCGGCCCGCGAACTCGCGGGCGCGCTACGCCTGTTGCAGACCCCGGACGCCGCCTGGACGCCGCCGGTGCTCACCTGCAGCGGCCTCGACGGCGCGGGCCTGGACGTCCTGTGGGAGCGGCTGCAGCAGCACCGCAAGGTGCTGGACGCCACGGGCGCGCTGGCGGCGAAGCGCCGCGACCAGCAGGTCGAGTGGACCTGGTCCATGGTCCACGACCAGCTCTACGCCCGCCTCCACGAGAACCCCGAAGTACGGCGCCTGACCCCCGAGTTGGAAGATCAGGTCCGCGCCGGAACCCTCCCGGCAGGGCTGGCGGCCCAGCAGATCCTGGACGCCTTCTTCGCCTGACCCGGGTCTCGCAGACCGAGCGCCGTGCCCCACCCCCGCGTGGGGCACGGCGCTTCTCGGGTTCTCCTGGGAATCCCATCCGGTCGCAGCCCGACAACTCCACGCCATGCCAGGCCCGTTCTGGCCCTCTTCCGTCGCCCGAAAGGCTGACAACGAGTCAACTCGGGTACACCGACGTGGAGAACCGGAGATGCTGACGCAGCCGTTGAACCGGTCGCACAGAGGACGGGACCGCGATGACCCCTCGACCGCGCACACCGAACCCCGAGCTCGCCGCACGGTCGATCGGCAGGTCCGACATGGACCCCTCACGCCGTGGCGTCCTGACCGCCGGTCTCTACTCACTGACCCTGACACTGCCGGAGTTCGACGAGAGCCCCGAGCGGATCACCCGTGCCGCCGCGGGCCGAACCGTGCGTGTCGGCGACGGCGAGGTCCAGACCGTACGGACGGTGACCGACCGGATCGCCGGAATCCTCGACGAGCTCGGTGCCGCCCACGCCCGCCCGATGGCTGCGGCGTTCCTGGTCAACTCGGTCGGGCCGTGGCTCCAGGCGTCCGGCACGACCCAGGTGAAGGCCGACCTGCTGTCGGCCGCCGCCGATCTCACCTACCTCACCGGCTGGATGGCGATGTACGAGACCGCCCACGGCCTCGGCCAGAAGTACTACGTCCAGGCCCTCAAGCTCGCGCGGGAGGCCCAGGACCACGTGACGTACTGCCGCACCCTGCGTGGCATGGCACTCCAGGCGTCCAACCTCGGCTACGGTCCAAAAGCCCTCGAACTCGCCGACTCGGCCGCCGAGGCCGCTCCGGCCTCCGGCCCCCGCCTGCGGGCCTTCCTCACCGGCCAACAGGCGCACGGCGCCGCCATGGTGAAGGACCGGCGCCAGGCCTTCGCACGCCTCGCCGAGACCGAGACGGCGCTGGCCCAGGCCGACGGCCGCAACGACTCCATCGGCGGCTACGACCAGAGCGCGTACCACTTCCACGTCTCCCACGTGCTGTACGAACTCGGCGACCTCCCGGGGGCGGTCAAGGAGCTCCAGCTCTCCAACCGGGCCCGCCCCGCCAACGAGAAGCAGGGCCGCGTGCACGGCAACGGCCTGCTCGCCCGGCGGCAGATGGAACTCGGCCACGTCGAAGCCGCCTGCGCCACCTGGGACACCTTCCTGGACGACTACGTCACGCTCAGCTCCGTCCGCGGCGACGAGCACTTCCGCGCCCTGAACACCGCCCTCCCGGACCACGCCGCCAACGGCACGGTGCGCCGACTCCGGGAGCGCACCCGCGAAGTCGCGCAGCAGAAGGCCGCGTGAGCCATGAGCCTCCGCTCCGGCCAGGCGTCCCGGTCGGGGTGATCTGGCCGGAGGGAGCCCGCCGCTGACCGCGTCACATCGGCTTCTCGCCGAGAGCGGCCCGCAGCCAGTCGAGGGAATCGGTCGCCAGGACGGCATCGGCGAGGTCGTTCGCGGTCTTCGTGGTGAGCCGGCCGCGGCTGTTGTCGATCCACCGCTGCGCGTTCGCGTAGCCCTGCGCCTTGTACTCGACGCCCTGGATCAGGCATTCCAGCTTGTCCGCGTCCCGGGCGCAGACCGCCTCCAACGACTCCTTCGCCTCGTACTCGGCGACGAGATCCCTGATGGTCGAGGCCAAGACGTCCGGCATTCCCCCGACTTGGTCGGCCGTCACCGCCACCGGATCCGCACTCGGCGCGTACTTCTTGCCCAGGTGGTTGACGTCCCCGGTGCGCGATTCCTGGGAGTCGTGCCAGACCGCCAGGAACGCGGCCTGCGCCGGATCGGCGCCTTCGAGCCTGGCGATGACCGAGGCGATCAACGCGGCCCGCCAGGAGTGCTCGGCAACCGACTCGGGGTCGCGGACACCGGCCATCCACCAGCCCGTGCGCTTGGTCTGCTTGAGCGTCCCGGCTTCGAACAGGAACCTCGCCACCGAGCCCAGGTCGTCCGTCACTGCCGACTCCTCTCACACACGCCACGACCGAGGTCAAGCGGGCCGCGCCGCCGCAACCGCATCGGTGTACAACTCGGTGGTCAAGTCGTCCTCGCTGATGCCGAGTTCTCCGAGTACGGCACGGACCAGGGAGAGGGCGGGGGTGAGCTCGGCCGCCGTGGCAACCGATGTCTCCACCTCGATGAACGTCGCGCCATCCAGTTCCGGAACGCGAACGAGCGTGGCCAGCACAGGCCACCCGTCCTGCTGGAAGCTGTAGTTGCGGCACCGCTTCTCGAACGCGATTCGCGGGGTGAAGCCGAGGCCCCGGACGATCTCGTGCATCGCGTCGGCATCCGCGACCCTGGTCTCGGCCTCCGGCTTCGACCCGGACGCCTCGTCCACCCGAGCGTCCTTGTACGTCAGCACGGTGCGCGTGTCGTCCTGGCCGTGCACGGTACGGATCCGCAGCTCCCGGTCAGCGCCCATCAGACTGCCGTCCGGCGCGTCATAGTACGTGTCCCGGTAGACCTCGGCCCGGCCGGAACCGTACCGCTCCTCCAACTGCTTGAGCACGCCTTCCGGGTCCCGCACGATCGCCTTGAGCTCCGCTTCGATCGCCATCCCTCTGCCTTCCCTCAGATCACACGCTCGGCACTGTCCACCATGGCATCGAACTGCCGGCACCAGCCCCGGTACAAGGGGCCGTGCGGAGTGGGCAGCACCTTATAGGTTGCCGACTCGTGCCCTTCCCAATCCGCGTCGAAGGCTCCGACGAACAGGGTGCGGTCCAGCCGGATGATCCGCCACACCGGCATCGTGCGGTACCGGTAGACCTCGACCTGTCCGTAGTCGGACAGCTCCCGCAGCCGGGCCTCCGCCAGTCGGATACCTCCGGCCAGCGAAGCCGTGGATTCTCCGATCTCGGCGGCCCGGCACTCAGCGGCCGGCGACTCCGGATCGAGGAGCAGCACCCGCAGACGGGGGGCGGGGCCGCCATCGCGGCGCAGGTACTGACGCAACAGGGAATCCCGCAGGGCGAGGAGACCAAGGCCACGCACGGCCAGGACGTCCAGTTCGGCTGCCGATCCCGCCGCACACTGGATCTCGGCGGAGGCCGATTCCTGGTCGCCGTACACACGGACGATCTCGGGAAACGCCGCCAGATCAAAGGCGGATCCGGACGTCCGTCGGCAGGTCGACCGTGGTGCCAGCCCGAGTAGCCGCCGCGCATCGTCGGGAAGGTTGAGCCCGTCGGCGATCCGCTCGAAGACGTTCAGCTTCGTCACCAGCCGACGGCCGTTGAGGATCTCGTTCACCCGGCCTTGCGTCATACCCACCTGAACCGCCAACCGGGCCTGACTCGCGCCGCTGTGGTGCTGCACATAGCGGAACAGCGCGGCGACATCACGGTCCCGCAGCGCGCACCGCACCTGCTCGCTCTGCCAGGCGAGGTCGGCCAGCCTGATCGGTTCGAGCGCAGTGCCCATGAGGCGAACCCCTCGTCAATCGATCCATTCCACCGTGAGATTACCGTCTGGATATCGCCGACTGCGCTCGGTGACGCGATTCTGGATGCGCGGCCGACAGTGCGGACGAGGGCGAACCGGATCGAACCCGGTAGTCCCAGAACGGCCATGACACGCGGACGCGGCGAACGACAGGAGCGGACACATGACCACCCCGCAGCCCAAACCCCCGAGGCCGCCGGCGCCTCCCGGCCCCGGGCCGGACATGCCGGTGAGCGGGCCGACCGGCCGCGACTCCACGACGACCATCACGACCAGGTAGGAGATTCCCATGGGATGGGGCCTCGGCAAGGGCGGAAGCTCCGGCGGCGGCAGCGGCGCCAACGACGGCGGTCAGGGCAAGCACGCCGGCAAGAAGGACTTCAACACGACGCCGCAGAACCAGGATCACCAGTCGGGAAAGTCCACCAGCAAGCACGGCAAGGACAACGACAAGAAGTGACCACCAGCCAGAAGAGTCTTCGGCAGGCCGGAACGACCGGCCTGCTGCAGGCTGTTTCCCGCCAGCTCGGCCACGACGTGGCCCCGGAGTGGCGCAAGGCGGCCGAAGCGGCCCCGCGCCACCGTTTCCTCCCTGACCACATTTGGCTGGGGCCCGACGGCGGCTCCCTCACACCGTGCGACCGTGGACGCGAGCCCGACCGGTGGTTGGCCGCCGCCTACGCGGACGAGCCGGTCGTGACGCAGATCAACGACGGGCAGGAGGTGAAGGACCTGTCCGACGCCCTTCCGTCCTCCTCGGCTTCCGCCCCGTCGATCGTCTTCCGGATGCTCGAACTCCTGGACGTCGAACCGGGGATGAGAATCCTCGAAATCGGCACGGGCACCGGGTTCAACGCAGCTCTCCTGTCCCACCGGCTGGGTGACGCCAACGTGACCACGATCGAGATCGATCCCGTCCTCGCCGAACTCGCTCGTTCCAACCTCAAGGCCACCGGCTACGCCCCCACCGTGGTCCGGGGTGACGGAGGTCTCGGCTGGGGCGTCCAAGCGCCATACGACCGTGTGGTGGCCACGTGCTCGGTACGGCGGGTTCCGTACGCTTGGATCCGCCAGAGTCGGCCTGGCGGAGTCATCCTCACCCCGTGGTGCGACGACTGGAGTCACGGCGGCCTGCTCCGCCTCACCGTCGGCGACGACGGGACCGCCAGCGGCCGTTACACCCCTGACAGCGCCTTCATGCTGATGCGTACCCAGCGCCTCGACCTCCGGCTCTTCCGGGACGTCGCCCTGGACGAGCACGTGCCCACCGAGTCCACGACCGCCCTCGACCCGTGGGCTGTCGCGGATTCCGCCTTCGAGACCCAGTTCGCCCTCGGCCACCGCCTCGGCGACCTCTGGTACGCCTGGCACCACGGCCCCGAGGTCGAAGGCGTGGTGACCCGCCTCTGGGTGGCAACGACCGACGGCGGCTCCTGGGCGGCCGTCGACTGGGACAGCCGCGAGAACACCGAGCGCTACACGGTGTGGCAGCACGGCCGGCGCCGGCTCTGGGAGGAGGTCGAGGCCGCTCACCGCTGGTGGCTCGACAACGACCGCCCCGGGCCGGACCGGTTCGGCTTGACCGTCACGCCCGAGGGGCACACCGCCTGGCTCGACGACCCGGCGAACGGGTGGCCCTTGCGGTAGGACCGCGCCCGCTCCCGGGCACACCCCCGCGCGCCCCCTCGGCTCTGGGGTCCGGAGCAGTTGGTGCC
>NZ_JBHVEU010000274.1:0-11942 GCF_042802075.1 Kitasatospora sp. NPDC057518 | reverse complement strand
CTGCGGCGGGGTGCCGGGCCGAGGGGACGCCGGACGCTCCGCGCTACCCCCGGCCGCTGCTGCGGGTGCGGCGGGTGAGGGAGTCGAGGACGACGGCGGCCAGCAGCACGGCGCCGGTGATCATGTACTGGATGGCCTGGGCGGCGTGGACCATGTCCAGCCCGGTGGTGATGGACTGGATGACCAGGATGCCCAGCAGCGCCGACCAGGTCTTGCCGCGGCCGCCGAACAGGCTGGTGCCGCCGATGACGGCCGCCGCGATCGCGCTCATCAGGACGTTGCCGCCGCCGAGTTGCTTGTCGGCGGAGCCCTGCTGGGAGGCGTAGAAGAGGCCGCCGAGGCCGGCCAGGAACGCGGAGAGGACGAACACGGAGATCCGGACCCGGGCGACGTTGACGCCCGCGCGCCGGGCCGCCTCGACGCCGCCGCCGACCGCGAAGACCTGCCGGCCGTAGCGGGTGCGGCGCAGCACGAAGTCGGTGGCGAGGACGGCGCCGAGCAGCACGACCAGGGACAGCGGCAGGCCGCGGTCCTGGTTGAGCGCGTAGGCGGTGGCCAGGGTGAGGACGGCCAGGGCGCCGGCCCGGATCGCGCTGTCGGAGGCCGGCGCGGCGGTGAGGCCGGCGGCGCGGCGGCGGCGGGCGGTGTGCAGGCGGGCGGCCAGGTAGAGGACGGGGGCGAGGACCGCCAGGCCCCAGGCGTAGGCGATGTCGCCGTCGCCGAGGAAGGTGGTGTCCAGGCTCGCGACGACGCCGTCGTGGCGGTTGTTGACGGTGCCGGCGTCGCCGAGCACGTACTCCTGCAGGCCGCTCCAGGCGAGCATCCCGGCGAGGGTGACCACGAAGGCGGGCACCCCGACGCGGGCGAAGAACAGGCCGTGCAGCAGCCCCATGACGCAGGCCGCGCCGAGGGCGGCGGCGATGGCGAGCCACTCGTTCCAGCCCTGGCGCACGGCGAGCACCGCCGCGATCGCGGCGCTCGCGCCGGCCACCGAGCCGAGGGAGAGGTCGATCTCGCCGAGGATCAGCACGAACACGACGCCGACCGCGATCAGGCCGGGGCCGGCGATGAAGCGGGTGATGTTGGTGAGGTTGTCGGCCTGCAGGAAGTGGTGGGTGACGGACTGGAAGACGATCGCGATGACGACCAGGCCGACGACGACCGGCAGCGAGCCGAGCTCGCCGGAGCCCAGGCGGCGCCGGGCGGCCCGCGCGAGTCCCGCCCAGCCCTGCGCGGGCGGATGGAGCCGCGGATCGGCGGGCGAGGGGGTGGCGGGTGCGTCGGGGGTGCTCATACGGCCTCGGCCTCCTCGGCCTGCTCGGTGCGGCGGGCCCGGCGGCGGGCGTGGGCGTTGTCGGTGGCGCCGGTGATCGCGGCGACGATCTGCTCCTGGGTGGTGCCGGCCACCGGGAAGACCCCGTTGTTGCGGCCCAGGCGCAGCACGGCGACGGTGTCGGCCACCGCCCGTACGTCGGCCATGTTGTGGCTGACCAGCACGACCGCCAGGCCGCGCTCGCGCAGCCGCTCCACCAGGTCCAGGACCTGGGCGGTCTGCTCGACGCCGAGGGCCGCGGTGGGCTCGTCCAGCACCACCAGGGCCGGCTCGCCGACCAGGGCGCGGGCGATGGCCACCACCTGGCGCTGCCCGCCGGACAGCGCGGCCACCGGGGCGCGCACGTCGGGGATGCGGATGGCGAGGGTGTCCAGGAGGCGGCGGGCGTGCTGCTCCATGGCGACCTCGTCGAGCAGGGCGGGGCCGAGCAGGGCGCGGCGGCGCTTCTCGCGGCCGAGGAAGAGGTTGGCGATGACGTCGAGGTTGTCGCAGAGCGCGAGGTCCTGGTAGACGGTCGCGATGCCGAGGGCGGCGGCGTCCTGGGGGCGGGCCAGGCGGACCGGCTCGCCCTGCCAGGTGAGGGTGCCCTCGTCCACGGGGTGGACGCCGGCGATGGTCTTGACGAGGGTGGACTTGCCGGCGCCGTTGTCGCCGACGAGGGCGAGCACCTCGCCGGCGTGGACGTCGAGGTCGACGTCGGTGAGGGCCTGGACGGCACCGAAGCGCTTGGAGACCGAGCGCAGCTGCAGGACGGGTGCGCCTGTCACGGGAACCACCTTGGGGGAGGGGCTACTTGAAGACCTGGTCGAAGGATTCTGGTGCGGGGCGGGCTATTTGAGGCTGGCCGCTTTGGTCCCGGCCGCCGGGGGCCGGGCTACTTGAGCCCGGCGGCGGCGCACGCGGCGGCGTAGTCGGCGGTGCAGATGTCAGAGGCCTTGTAGGTGCCGTCGGCCAGGACGGTGGAGGCGATGGTGTCCTTGGTGACGATCTTGGCGTCCAGCAGTTTGGTCGGGATGTTCTTGGCGGTGGCGCTGTCGACGCTCGCGGTGGCGATGGTCTTCACGTCCTTGCCCTGCAGCAGGGCGACGGCCAGTTCTGCGGCGGCCTCGGCCTGCGGGCGGTAGGCCTTGTAGATGGTGTACGCCTGGTCGCCGGCCACGATGCGCTGGATGGCGTCCAGGGAGGCGTCCTGGCCGCCGACGGGGACCTTGATGCCGGCGCCCTTGAGCTGGGTGATGATGGCGGCGGCCATGCCGTCGTTGGCGGAGTAGACGGCCTGGAAGCCGTTCTTGCCGAACTCGGTGACGGCGGCGGAGATCTTCTGTCCGGCGACGACGGGGTCCCACTGCCCGGACTGCTCGTAGACGACCTTCTTGACCTTGCCGTCGAGGACCTTGTGCGCGCCGGTCTTGAAGTCCGCGGCGTTCGGGTCGGCCTCGTCGCCGTCGATCATGACGATGTCGGCGTCGGCGGCCTGCGCGCCGAGCGCGTCCAGCAGGGCCCGGCCCTGGAGTTCGCCGACCTTCTCGTTGTCGAAGGAGGTGTACGCGGCGATCGGGCCGGCGGCCAGGCGGTCGTAGGCGATGACCTTGACGCCCTTGGCGGCGGCCTCCTGGACCCAGTCCTGGGTGGACTTGGCGTTGTACGGGTCCAGGACGATCACCTTGACGCCCTGGGCGAGCAGGGTGTCGAACTGCTGCTTCTGCTTGGCGGCGCTGCCCTCGGCGTTGTTGTACAGCACCTTGCACTGCGCGCACAGGGCCTTGACCTTGGCCTCGATGTACGGGCGGTCGAAGGACTCGTAGCGCACGGAGGAGGCGTTCTCGGGCAGCAGCAGGCCGATGGCGTTCGGGTCGCCGGCGGCGGAGGAGGAGTCGCTCTTGGCGCCGGCGGCCTTGCCGCAGGCGGCGGTCATGGACAGGGTCAGGACGAGGCCCACGGCGGAGACGAGGGCGCGGCGCAGTGCGGCGTTCATCGGATACCTCTCCCTGGGGGTCGCCACGGCTTCGCGGCGGGGTGGGGGGAGTTAAACCTGGGCGCGTACATGACGTCAATAAGTAAAACCAGACTGCCGGGAATCCACCACTACTCGTTATGTTCGTGAACACGCCTCAGGGGGCGCGACGCGCGACAGCGGCAGTGCCCGCCGTTCCCCTCGCGCGGCGGGCACTGCCTGATGGAAACTGAGTGACCGTCAGGGACGGTCGAGGGTGATCGAGTTGATCGGCCCCAGGTCGTAGTAGACGCCCTTCGGCGAGGAGAGGTCGTAGACGCAGTCGGCGCCGCCCGAACCGCGGCACAGGCGGGCGTGCGCGCCGCCGGTCTGGTTGTTGAGCACCCAGTGGTGGCCGTACTGGCCGCTCAGGTTGTGCGCGCCGTAGCTCCAGTAGACGTCGCTGGGGCTGACCGCCGGGTCCTGGTCCTGCGGGTAGACGCAGACCGCGCCCGACGGGCAGCCCGCCCAGGCCCCGTCCGCGGCACCGGCGCCGCCGGCCTCCACGGTGGTCAGGGCGGCGGCGGCCAGGGCCAGGGCGGCGACGGTACGGGTGATCCTGCGCATGGGTGGTTCTCCCTTGGCTGGTACGAGGACGGACGACCGTTGCGTCCGGTGCCCGTCAGCCTAGGAATCCGGTGCCCGCGGCGGTCCCTGACATCTGACAGGGGCGCGCCTCCTTGCCCCCCCGCCGTCGGAGTCGGAGCCGCAGTCGGAACCGGGGCCCGCCACGGAGCTACGGCAGCGGGAGCGAGGCCGCCCCGGCGACCAGCGCCGGCAGCTCCCGCATGTCCGCGAAGGTCCGGGTGCCGGGCCCCGCCAGCCACGCCTCGGGCGTCAGGCCGCCGTGGAAGCCGAGCGACCGCATCCCCGCCGCCCGCGCCGCCGCCACCCCGTACTTGCTGTCCTCGACCACCAGGCACGCCGCCGGCTCGACGCCCATCGTGGCGGCCGCGTGCAGGAACAGGTCCGGGGCGGGCTTGCCGCGCTCCACGTCCTCGGAGCTGAAGACCCGCCCGGCGAAACGCGGCAGCAGCCCGGTCCGCCCGAGCGTGGAGCGCAGCCGCGCATGGCTGCTGGAGGACGCCACGCAGTCCGCCACCCCGGCCCGCTCCAGGGCCGCCAGCGCCGCCACCACCCCCTCCACGGGGGCGAGTTCGGCGGCGAACACCTCGTCGTACAGGTGCTGGAAGCGCTTGTCCCAGCCCGGCTCCAGCGGCACGCTCGCGTGCGCCTCGATCTCGGCGGTCATGAACGCGTGCGAACGGCCCAGGAACCGCTCGACGATCTCCTCCTGCGACAGCGGCCACCCCACCTCCGCGACCACCCGTTCGTCCACCCGCACGGCCAGCCGCTCACTGTCGAGCAGCACACCGTCGCAGTCGAAGACCACCAGCTCCACGGGAAGGGACATGCCGCCACCCTACGGGGCGCCCGCGGCGGGGCGGCGGGCGTGTCCGGAGGGCGGGCGGGGAGGGCCCGGCGGGCTCAGTGCGGGTGGCCCAGGTACGGGAAGGCGGGCAGCAGGTCGGTGTGCGGGCCGATGTGGTCGCCGGGCACCTTGCCGTCGGTGAGCATCGTCAGCCGCGCCGAGGTGACGTCGTCGCTCAGCGTGCGACCGTTCGGGTAGCCGGCCGGGCGGGCGCGGTCGTAGCGCAGGATGTCCGGCAGGACGATCCGCAGCTGGGCCTCGGCCGCGTCCGTGGTGTACCCGCCGAAGTGCTGCAGCTTCGCCGTCCACGGCTCCCGGTAGTTCTCCCAGTCGTCCACCGGATCCCCGGCGTTGTACGCCTCCTTGGCGTCCTCCTCGTTGAAGTACGCCGTCAGCGACGGGTGCGCACCGCGGTCCACCGACACCAGGTGCCCGTCCTTGCGCACGCTCACCCGCGCCCACACCCCGATCTCCGGCGCCGGCCCGAACTGCGCGTCCGGCGCCTCCAGCACGATCCCGAACACGTTCTTGTCCGCGCCCCAGTCCACCCCCGTCCACTGGAAGTCCTTCACGATCCCGTCCAGGTCCGCGAAGAACGGGTCGCTGCGCAGCCCCGCGCTGACCCGGTGCGCCCCCGCCTCCACCACCGCGGGCGTGCCCGTGAAGCTCACCGGCGCGTCCGCCACCAGCACCTCGCCGACCGCCTCCAGCCCGCGCGCCCCCTCGCCGGCGGCCCGCCGCACCGTCATGGTCTGCGCCCCGTCCCGCGGCTCGGAGAAGGTGAAGCTGTACGCGAGGTCGGCCCGCCGGTCCCCGTCGGTGTCGATGTCGATCCGGTACACCGCCTGCGGGTGGAAGGCCTGCCCGCCGGACGGCGCGACCGGGTTCACGTTCATGATCAGCACCGTCCGCCCCGGCTCCGGCGCGGCGAAGGCGAACAGGTCGGTCAGGTCCAGGCGCGCGTCACCCTCGGGTGAGCGCAGGTTCGGTCCGCTGAGGTGGTGCGACAAGACGGCCTCCGAGGTCGGGCGGGCTGCGCGGGGACACCCCCCGACCCCCTCGGCCATTGCTAGCACGCCCGCCCGCCCCCGGCCCGCCCCGCTGCGCCACCCGGGCGGGCGCGGGCGCGGCCCGGTGGCGGCGGGCGGGGCGTCAGCTCGCGGGCAGCCGCGCGGTGAAGGGGTCCGCCCCGGTCCTGGCGTCCGGGGCGCCGTAGCCGAAGAGCCAGGTGGTGCCGTCCGGGCCGGTGGTGAACACGCCCGGTTGGGTGAAGGCGAACGGGGCGGGGGCCACCGCCCAGGAGGACCCGGTCCACCGCTGGACGGGGGAGTCTCCGCTGTAGCCCACGCCCCAGACCTCCGTGCCGCGCAGGGACAGCCCGAGGAAGTAGTGCGGGTCGGTGGCCGGCGGCGTGCGGGTGCCGTTCCAGGCGGTGCCGTCCCAGCGGGTGGCGAAGGCGTTCCGGAGGCCGGACTGGCTGTACCGGCCGGTGCCGCCGGCCAGCCACACCTCGGAGGGGCCCGCGACCAGCAGGTCGAGCACCCGCACGTCGAGGTTCGGGTACGACGGCGCGGCCACCTGGGACCAGGCGCTGCCGTCCCAGTGCACGACGAACGGCCGGTACAGCGCGCCGGAGGACGCCTGGTAGTCGCCGGCCGCCCAGACGTCGCCGGGCCCGGCGACCCGCACCGCGGTGAGCTGGGAGGTGCCGGGCGGCAGCGGGAGGGCGGCGCCCTCCCAGGACGAGCCGTTCCACCGCGCGGCGGCAGCGGACGAGCCGGCCCGGCCCACCGCCCAGACGGCGCTCCCGGCCCCGGCCACGGCGAAGCCGGAGAACGCGCCGCCGGCGGTGCCGGGCACCGTGCTCCGGCTCCAGCCCTGCCCGTCCCAGTGGACGGCCAGTCCGCTGTCGCCCACGGCCCACACGTCGGCCGGGCCGGCCGCGGTGGCGGCGTACAGCCGGCCGCTGGCCCCGGTGACCGCGCCCTCGACCTCCGTCCACCGGGCTCCGTCCCAGCTCCACACCGCGGGCACGTCGTACGGGACCGGCCCCCAGAAGGCGACCTGGTACCCGACGGCGAAGCCGGCCGCGGCGCCGGTCATCGCCAGGCCGCTGACGCCGAAGTCGTTCCGCAGCGGGAACGGCGTCACCTGCCACTGCGGCGTCGCCTGTTCCCGCGGTGCCGACCGCTCCCGGGCGGTGGCCGCCGCCGCCCCGGTGGGCGCCGCCGCGCCCCACGCGAGGGCGGGAACGGCGGCCGCGGCGGTCCGCAGCACGGACCTGCGGCTGATGCTCATGCCTCGTCTCCTCTTCCTGTCCCGTCGTCCTGTCCCGGCCGTGCGCTCTCGCCGGCTCACCGGCCATGCTGTCCGGGCGCGCTGACACCGTGCTGACCGACCGACCGGCCCGCGCCGTCCGGACGCCGGGGGTCACGCCCGCAGGCGGCCCGCCTCGTGGACCAGCGGCGGCGCCACCGCGTCCGCGGCGCGCTCGAACAGGGCGCCGCTGCGGCTGCCGGCCGCGGTGCGCACCCAACGCCAGCCCCGTGCGCGGTAGTAGGCGTGCAGGGCGGCGTTGTCGCTCCACACGTTCGCCCGCAGCAGGGCGGCGCCCGCCCGCGCGGCCCGCCAGGAGGCCCAGTCGCCCAGGCGGGTGCCGATGCCGTGCCCGGCGTACCGGCGGTCCACCGTGAAGGAGCTCACGTAGCGGGCCGGGCGGGCGAGTTCCTCGCCGGTCCACAGCCGGGGGCTGCCGGTGGGGCGCAGCGTGAGGGTGGCGACGGCCTCGCCGTGCGGCGACAGCGCGGCGACCACGGTCAGGCCGAGGGCGATCAGCGCCAGGCCGCGCTGGGCGTCGTACGGGTCCGACCACTGGGCCGAGCCGTGCTCCAGGGCGATCCACGCGGCGGCCTCCGCGCGCAGGGCGGCCAGCCGGGGCAGGTCGGCGGGCACCGCGGTGCGGACGTACAGCGGGTCGGACCGCGGGTCGGGGCGCGGGTTCACCACGGCGCGCGGGGGGCGGCGGCGGAGGGACCCGCGGAGGCGGAGGGGACGGCGGCGGGGCCGGAGGGCCCGGGGAGGCCGTACGGTTCGAGGGGTTCGAGGACGAAGCCCGCGCGCAGCGCGTCCAGCAGCTTGCGTCCTGGCGCGGTGAGCGCGGTGCCGTCGGGGGTGGTCAGCGGATGCCGGGCGACGATCCGGGCGAGTGGCACCCCCGGGTGCAACACCATGCCGGGGGAGGGGAGTTGCAGCAGCACGCAGTCGTCGGGCCCGCACTCCAGCAGGCCGAACCCGGCACCGCAGTACCGCAGCCGCCCGTCCTTGAGCCGGTGCAGGCCGCCGGCGGGCGCCGCCGCCACCCGCACCGGGGCGCCGGTGTGCCGCACCACCAGCTGCACGGCGCCCGCCGCGTCCGTACGCGGCTCGCCGCCGGTGGCGTGGCCGTAGAGCTCCAGCACGTGCCGCAGCGCGGACGGCAGCGCGCGCTCCGCCAGTTCCAGCTCGCCCAGCAGCCAGGTCGAGCCCTGCATGCGGCAGTTGAGCTCCAGCAGCAGCGGACGCTCGCCGTCCAGGACGAAGTCGGCGCCGAACAGGCCCCGGTAGCCGAGCGCGGCCAGCGCCTCGCCGACGCGCCGCGCCGCGGCGGCGGCCCGGGCCAGGGCGAGCGGCGCCAGCAGGGCGGGAGCCGCGAAGTCGCAGCCGGAGTAGGCGCCGAAGGGCGCGCCGACACCCTCGATACGGGTCAGCTGGACGGACGGGCGCAGCACCCGCACCGTGCTGTCCGCCGACACCAGCACGTGCACGTTGAGCGCGACGCCCTCGACGTAGCCGCTCACCAGCCAGGGCCCGCCGCCGACTTGGCGGATCGACTGCAGGTCCGCCTCGTCGACGACCAGGTGGGTGCCCTTGCCGCTGGAGCCCACCGGCGTCTGCACCACGTAGGGGGAGCCGAAGCGGCGGCGCAGCTCCCGGTGGTCGAGCGCCGGGACCACCGCGTCCGCCGGGGTCGCGGCCCCCACCGACCGCAGCCACGCGCGCTGCGCCCGCTTGTCGCTCAGCATCGGCAGGGCCACGAGCGAGGGCGGCTCCAGCAGGCGGGTGCCGAGCGCGCCGAGTGCCGTGCGCCACTCGGGTTTCATCGCCGAGTAGGGCAGCAGCGCCAGCTCCCGGCCCCGCCAGCCGCCACCCGCCGCGCCCGCGCCCCCGTCCGCGCCCCCGTCCTCGTCGAAGGTGCCGGCGAGCGCGCGGAGCACCGTGTGGACCCCGGCCCCCGCCGGGGTGTGGTCGCGCACCCCCCGCTCCGGTTCCAGCGCGTGGAAGGAGGCCCCGAACTCGCCCGCCCAGCCCGTGTCCGGGCCCTCCACGCTCACCACCGCGGACAGGCAGCCGGTGCGCAGCAGCGGCAGCACGTTCAGGGGACGGGCACAGCACGACAGTCCGGGCAGGGCCCGCAGCCGGGCCACCGCTTCGTCACAGGATGTGATCACCCACGCGATTATGGAGAGCCCGGGACGGCGCTCGCCGCCACCGCACGCCCCGCCCCGCCCCGCACGAGGCACGCCCCGCCCCCACCCTCACCCGAACGAAGGAGCCCCCCGTGTTGACGGCCCGTCGGGCCCGCTGTCGGCACCCGGCAGTACCGTGCACGAATGAACAGCAGCACCGCCCCCGACCCGAACCGCCCCGCCGAACGCCCCGCCGAACACGCCGCCACCCGCACCGCCGCACCCACCTGGCGGGTCACCGAGACCGCCGGCCTGGAGACCTCCTGGATCGACCTCGGCCCCACCTCCCTGACCGCCCACGGCCGCGCCGCCGCCGCAGAGCCCGCCCTGTACTGGCTCGACTACCGGCTCGACACCGGCGACGGCTTCACCACCCGCCGCATGCACGTCACCGCCCGCACCCCCGACACCACCCGCACCCTCGACCTGCGCCGCGACGAGACCACCGGCCGCTGGACCGTCGACGGCACCCCCCGACCCGACCTCGACGGCGCCCTCGACTGCGACCTCGGCCTGTCCCCGCTCACCAACACCCCGCCCGTGCTGCGCCACGCCCTCCACCTGGGCCCGGGCGAGCACCACTTCCTGATGGCCTGGATCCGCGTGCCCGAGCTGGTCGTCGTGCCCTCCCGCCAGACCTACACCCACCTGCGCCGCCACGAGGACGGCCGCGCCACCGTCCGCTACGCCTCCGGCGACTACCGGGCGGACCTGCTGCTGGACGCGGACGGCCTGGTCGCCGAGTACCCGGGCCTGGCCCACCGCATCGCCTGACGGGCCCGGGCCCCGGGGCCTGAGGCCGGGGGTGTTCAGACCGCGGTGCGCCCGCCGTCCACCGGCAGGAGGGCGCCGTGGACGAAGCCCGCCGCGTCGCCGGCCAGGAAGACGACCGCGGCGGCGATCTCCTCGGCCTCGGCGGGCCGGCCCGCCGGCGCCTCGGCCGCCATGTCGCTGAGGCCCTCGCCCATGACCGCCGTGCCCTCGGTACGGGTGGGCCCCGCGCCGACGGCGTTGACCCGCACGCCGCGCGGCCCGTACTCGGCGGCCCAGGTGCGGGTCAGCAGGTTGACCGCCGCCTTGCTGGAGCCGTACAGGGACGTGTCCGGCGCGCCGTGCGAGGCGGCCTGGGTGCTGATGTTGACGATCGCCCCGGCGCCGCGCGCGGCCATCGCCGGGGCCAGCTCGGCCACCAGGAAGTAGGGCGCCCGCACGTTGAGCGCGTAGACGGCGTCGAACTCCTCCTCGGTCGTCCCCTCGGTCGGCCCGAACGGGTAGACGCCGGCATTGTTGACCAGGATGTCCACCCGGCCGCCGCCCAGCGCGGTGGCCGTCCGGGCGAGGCGCCGCACCGCGGCGACGTCGCGCAGCTCGGCGGCGACGAAGTCGGCCCTGCCGCCGCCCGCCCGGATCGCGGCCACCACCGCCTCGCCGCGCGCCGCGTCGCGGCCCGCGACCAGCACGTGCGCGCCCTGCTCGGCCAGCGCGGTCGCGGTGGCCGCGCCGATGCCGCTCGTCGCGCCGGTCACCAGCGCGACCCTGCCCGCGAGGGAGGAGGAGATCATGACCACGGCCCTTCGGAGAACGGGGTGCTTCGCAGCGGGGGCGGGCGCGCGCTCGGCGCCCGCCCCTCCAGCGAACCACGCCCGGCCGCGCGGCGCCCCGTCGTCCAGGCGGCGCGGTACGGGCGGACGCACCCGCCGCCGCACGGGAGCCCGCCCGCCGTCCGGGTGCCCCGGCCCCGGATTCCCCGGCCCCGGGGCTCAGGTGCCGTAGGCGCGCGGGAAGACGTCCACCGCCTCGGCGGCGACCTCCCGCACGTCCGCGTCCGGCCGGTGCTCCAGCGGCCCGGTCAGCGGGGCGAGGAGGTGCCCGGCGGCGGCGCGGTCGGGGTCGGGGTCGCGGGGGTGGGCCGGGGCGGGCCGTTCCGACCATCCCCGTGAAGGCCTCACGCGTACGAGTGAACGAGCTGGACCGGACGCCTTTCGACCACGTACAACTGCGCCCACAGGGCCTCCCGTTGAGCGATCCGCCACCCTCCGGCCCTGCCGCCCCACGCACCCCGAGGAGGGCCCGATGGCCGCCGAGATCACCTACGAGGAACTCGCCACCCTGGTCAGGACCCGCGCCGGCGTCCAGGTCACCGCCGAGGAACTCGCCGAACCGGGCCGCATGTTCCTCGACCTCGGCGTCGACTCGCTCGGCGTGCTGGGCGTCCTCGCCGACGTGGAGAACCGTTACGGCGTCTCCGTCGACAGCGCGGAGCTGCTCGGGCGTCCCGTCGCCGAGTTCCTCAAGGACGTCAACGCCCAGGTGGCGTCCGGCTCCTGAACGACCCGGAGCGGGAAGCCGGCCCGGCCGTCCGGGTACCGGCCCGTACGACTCGACCGCCTCGGCGGCGCCCGGTGTCGTGATCATGGAGAACGGCAGCAACTTCCAGCAGGTCCGGGACCCGCAGGGCGGCCAGTGCTACCCCGGCCTCGGCGCCGACACCGCCATCGCCAACCGGACCGGCGGCACCATCCTGCTCTTCCCCGACGGCAACTGTCAGACGAGAATCCTCAACCCCCTGGGGCCGGGCGAGTTCCGGCCGGACGAGAACGTCGGCAGCTTCCTGGCCCTGGACTGACCTCGCGTCACCCCCGTCCGTCCGCCCGCCCTCCGGCCCGAACACCGGAGGGC
>NZ_JBHVEU010000273.1:0-11985 GCF_042802075.1 Kitasatospora sp. NPDC057518 | reverse complement strand
CCCGAGGGGCGGACACCCCGCCCCTCGGGGGCTCGTCGCGCGGACGGCACCCGAACGGCCCGTCGCGCGGACCACGCGGACCATGCGGACCACGCCCGGACAACGCGAAAGGGACCCTGGTGACCAGGGTCCCTTTTCGCGTCCTCCCGCACGGGGCGGGAGCGAGGTGTCAGGCGCTCTTACGGGTGTCTCGCGGGTGTACCGCGAGGTTCATCCCGCCGGAGCGGAGCACGGCCAGCCGTTCGGCCAGCACCTCCTCCAGCTCCTCGCGCGTCCGGCGCTCCATCAGCATGTCCCAATGGGTGCGCGTCGGCTTGATCTTCTTCTCTTCCGGCTCGTCGCCGTCGAGAAGCGCCGCCTCCTGTCCACAGAAGCGGCATTCCCAGGTCGCGGGGATCTCGGCCTCGACCGAGAAAGGAACCTCGAAACGGTGTCCGTTCTGACATGCGTACTCGACGGTCTGGCGGGGAGCCAGATCGATACCACGGTCGGTCTCGTAGCTAGTGGCCCCGAGTCGCGTGCCGCGGAGAGCTCGCTCGCTCATGAATCGTGCCTCCCGGGCTTATGGCCCACAGGACTAGTGGTCGCTGTTCTTCGTCGTTCGGTCAACGCTCGGCTTCCGACGAAGATTCCCGTCCCGGGACATGCGTCGTCTGTAGTGCCGCCCCTGTTTGTACCCACCTGCGCCCGATTTGTCACATCTGGCCGGTGATATCACCCCAGGTGTCACGTATTTCACATCTGGTGATCGTGCGGACTTTCCGTGACGAGCGTACCGGGACGGGATTCGGCGGTGGTCGCCGCCCCCGGTCGAGGGCCGGGGAACCGGCCCGGGAGACGGGCCCGGCCCGGCCGTCAGGAGATCGGCCGTGAACGGATCATCGGCTCGCCCTTGGCCAGGTCGACCGGGCGGGCCGGCGCGGCCGGGTCGGCGGCGGGGACCACCGGCGGGCGGTCCGGGCGGGGCGGTGCGGCGGCGGCCGCCTCGGTGCGGCTGTCCCGGTGCGGCAGCAGGGCGATCACCGCGTCCCGCAGCGGGGCCGGGGCCTCGTCGTCCAGCGGGTCGACGGTGGCGGGCACCTGGAGGCGGAGCGGGGCGCCGTTGCCGATCCGGGCGTAGCCGCGGCCGACCGGGGCGTGGGAGGCGGGCACGATGTCCAGCGGCGCGCCGAGCGCGTCGCGGCCCTCGTCGGGGCCGGCCGGGCCGAGCACCACCCGGGCCCGGGTGGTGGTGCGGACGGTGGCGGTGAGCCGGTCCCGGGCGGCGAGGTCGTCGGCGACCACCACGGTGACCCGGGCGGCCCGGCCGTGCCGCAGCGGGAGCTCCAGCAGGTCCTGCGGGTCGGGGCGGCCCTCGGCCTGGGCGAGCTCGCTCAGCTCGGTCGGGTGGTCCAGCAGCAGCCACAGCGGCCGGGTGACGTCCTCGGGCGGGGCGGTGCCGGCGTGCCGGGCGGCGTTGAGCGCGGCGAGCCGGCGCTCGGTCTCGCCGACGGCCCAGTCCAGGGCGGCCAGCGCGCCGTGCAGGCTGGTCTCCACGGTGTGCACGCCGGGCCGGTTCACCAGGCAGGCGTGCTCGCCGGTGCCCGCGCCGTCGACCACCACCAGGTCCGCGTACGGGAGCGCCTGGAGGGCGACCGAGCGCAGCAGGCTGGAGGTGCCGTAGCCGGTGACGCCGAGCACCAGCAGGTGCGGCTCGGAGGAGCGCGGGCCGGTGCGCCAGACCACCGGCGGCTGCTGGGCGGTGGTGCCGCCCCGGGTGACCGGGATGGTGCGGGCGGTGCCGTCCTCGTCGGTGAAGCCCAGCACGATCTCGCCGGGGGCGGCCACGAAGCGCTGGGCGGCGATGTCGGTGGGCAGCGGGGCGAGCGCGGTGATCCGCAGCCGGTTGGACTCCTCGTCCCAGTCGAAGCGGTACTCGCGGGCCCGGCCGGCCTTGCCCTGGACCACCTGCTCGATCCGGGCCCGGGAGGACGGCTCGGTGTCGGTGAAGTAGGCCGGGTAGCTCATCTCCAGCCGGGAGAGCCGGCCCTCGCCGTCGAACTCCCACGCGCTGAAGGCGCTCTTGTAGGCGCCCTCGAAGTGGTACAGCGGGTTGGCGTCCTCGGGGCCGCACAGGTACGGGGTGAGCGCCGCGTAGAGGGCGGCGAGCTTGACGTCGGAGGCGTCCGGCGCGGGCGGTGCGGGCGCCGCCTTGGGGGCCCGGCCGGCCCAGGCGGCGCTGGCCATCAGGGCGATCAGGGCGAACAGCAGGCCGTGCGGCAGCAGGTAGACGCCGATCAGCAGGGCGGCGGTCAGGAACAGCGTCGGGCCGCGGCGCTCCTTGGGGGTCTCCTGCCAGCGGGACCTGGCCCAGTCGACGTGGTGGCGCAGGCCGCGGCCGATGACGGAGAGCGGGGCGAACATGTCGGAGGCGTGGTCCCCGGCGGTCCGGGCGATCGTGCGGCCCTTGCTGAGGTGGCGGTGGAGCGGCATTCCTTGACTCCCCGGGCGGTGGGACGGGTGGGGTGGGCGCGGTGGGGAACGACGGGGCCCGGGGGCGGTGTGGGATCCGCGCCCGGGCCGGTACGGCGGGGGAGGAGGTGGCGGCTAGAACCTGATGCCGCTGAGCAGGCTGGCGAGGCTCGCGCCGCCCGCGGTGATGCTCGGCGCGATCGAGGAGCCGGCGATGTAGAAGCCGAAGAGGGCGCAGACGATGGCGTGGGAGACCTTTAGTCCGTCCCGGCGGAAGAAGAGAAAGGCGATGGTGCCGAACAGGACGATGCCGGAAATCGAGAGGATCACGTTCCGCTCCTCAGGAAGTGGGGACAAGCAGGGGTGTTACGGAAAGTGCACTAATCGTGACAAAAAGTAATAGATGATGGAACGGTGCAAATGGGTGGTTCTGCCGTTCAATACCGTTCCGGCGGCCGGGTGGCGGTATGCGCACCGGCCGGGGTGGGGGCCGGGCCGCGCGGGGATTCGGTGCGCCCAGGCATTCCCGGGCGGCGGGTGGGAAGTTTCCGGGGGGTCCCGGAAGTTCGCTCGAATGGCTGCGCAACGCGTGCGGTCGCGTGTCGTGGCGGGAGCGGGCCGTCATCCGGATCCCGGACGTCCGCTGGCCCGTCGCGGCACCGGCCGCTACCGTGCCCTGGGCGCAGCCCCGAGACCGCCCGACGACCCGACCGGAAAGGCCGCCCGCCATGACCGACGCCGCCAGCCAGCAGCCCGCCGACGCCCCCGACGCCGAGGTGATCGCGCTCGCCGGGAAGCTCTTCGACGCCGCCCGGGCCGGGGAGACGGACACCCTGTCCGCCTACCTGGGGGCCGGCGCCCCGGCCGACCTCACCAACGACCGCGGCGACACCCTGGTGATGCTCGCCGCCTACCACGGCCACGCCGCCACTGTCGCGGAGCTGCTCCGGTACGGCGCCGACCCGAACCGCGCCAACGACCGCGGCCAGACCCCGCTGGCCGGCGCCGTCTTCAAGGGCGCCACGGACGTGCTCGACGTGCTGCTGGCCGGCGGCGCCGACCCCCGGGCCGGCGTCCCGAGCGCCGTGGACACCGCCCGGATGTTCGGCAAGGACGAGCTGGTCGCCCGGTTCGAGGTCCGCTGAGCGGGGATCGTAGGCTTTTTCACCATGAGCACCAGCACCGCCCAGGACACCGGCACCGTCGAGTTCCGTGTCACCGGCTACGCCCACCCCGACGCCCAGGCCCTGTCGGCGGAGGTGCAGCAGGAGTACGTGCGCCGCTACGGCGACCCGGACGAGACCGTCCTGCACCCCGAGGACTTCGAGGCGCCGGCCGGCCTGTTCATGATCGCCTACCTGGACGGCCGGCCGGTCGGCTGCGGCGGCTGGCGGGCCAAGCAGGCCGGCCCGGACGGCCTGCGCGACGGTGACGCCGAGCTGAAGCGGATGTTCGTGGTCCCCGACGCCCGCGGCCGCGGCCTGGCCCGCGCGGTGCTGCGCCGCCTGGAGCGGACCGCGGTCGAGGCCGGGCGTACCCGCTTCATCCTGGAGACCGGCACCGAGCAGCCCGAGGCGATCGCGCTGTACCAGTCCGAGGGCTACGCCGCGATCCGGAAGTTCGGCATCTACAAGGACCACCCGCAGAGCGTCTGCCTCGGCAAGGAACTCGCTCCGGCGGTCTGAGCCGCGGCCGCGCGGGGAAGGCTCCCGTCGGCCCGAGGAGGGGGACGGATGAGCCACCGAGCGACTGGACCCGACGCACCCGGAGCCGACCGGCTCCCCGGCCTGGCCGCGCCCGGCGGGGAGCTGGACCGGCTGGTCGAGGACGGCGCGCGCACCGTCGGGGCGGGCGCCGTCTGGGCCGTCGGCGACGCCGGCGGCGCGCTCGGCGGCGGCGGGCACGGCGCGCTCGGGCAGGGGCCGTACGCGCGGCTGAGGCCCGGGCCGGACACCCTGTACGACCTCGCCAGCCTCACCAAGGTGGTCGCGCTCTGGCCCTGCGCCGGGGTGCTGCGGCAGTCCGGACGGCTGCCGCTGGACGAGCCGCTCGGCGCCTGGTGGCCGCCCGCCGCCGGGCACCCCGCCGGAGCGGTGACGGTCCGTCAACTCCTGGCCCACACCGCCGGGATGCTCCCGTACACCCGCTTCGAGCAGCTCTACGGGCGCGACCCGTCGGCGATCCGGGCCGGGGTGCTCGCCGCCCCGTCGCACCGGCCGCCGGGCGCGGCCGTCGAGTACACCGACCGGGCCGCCGTGCTGCTCACCTACCTGGTCGAGGACCTCGGCGGGGCGCCGCTGGACCGGCTCGCCGAGCAGTGGGCCTGGCGGCCGCTCGGGATGGCCGACACCCGCTACGGTCCGCTCGGCGCCGCGCTCGCCGCCCGCACCGCGCCCACCGAGTACGAGGAGGGCGTCGGCGCCCACCTGTGCGGCGTCGTCCACGACCCCTCGGCCCGGCTGCTCGGCGGGGTCTCCGGCAACGCCGGGGCCTTCTCCACCGCCCGCGACCTCGCCCGCTTCCTCACCGCGCTGCTCGCCCCGCCGCCCGGGCTGCCCTGGGGCGGGGCGTGGATCGAGGAGTCGCTGCGCGAGCAGACCGGCGGCCTCGCCCCCGCCCGCGGCCTGTCCTGGCTGTACGCCCCCGGCACCGGACCGGCCGAGGGCACCTTCGTCCACTACGGCTTCACCGGCACCGGCTTCTGGGTCTCCCGGCGGCTCGGCCGCTGGGCCCTGCTGCTCACCAACAAGGTGCACTACGACCGGGACATCCAGCGGCTCACCGAGCTGCGCAACGCCTTCCGGCGGGCCGTCTTCGGCTGAGGCCGGATCCGGCACTCATTCGGGTGGATTCGGCGCGAACAGCCGTTTGGCGGGCGGGGATCGCGGCAGATTGTCCCCGACGGCGGCGGTCGGCGGAGGAGGCGCGATGACGGACACCTGGGCACTCTCGGAGGAGGAGTGGCTCGCCGGGATGGTGCGCGCCTACGTCGGGTGCAGCGTGCTGCTCACCGACGAGGCGGGCAAGGTCCTGCTGCTGAAGGCCAGTTACCGCGACCAGTGGCAGTTCCCCGGCGGCGGGATGGACCCGGGGGAGGGGCCCGCCGAGTGCGCCGCCCGCGAACTGTACGAGGAGACGGGTCTGTTGGCCGGGCCGCTGCGGCTGCTCGTCGTGGAGTGGCGCGACGCCATCCCCGACCAGGGCGAACACGCCCACCCCGCCGTGCAGTTCATGTTCGACGGTGGGACGGTCGCGGCCGGGTCGGTGGTCCGGGCGCAGGTCGAGGAGATCGCCGACCACGGGTACTTCACCCCGGCCCAGGCGGTGGTCCTGCTGCAGCCCGGTGCGGCGCGCCGGCTCACCGGGGCCCTGGAGGCCCGGCGGACGGGCGCCGCCACGCTGTTGCACTCGGACGGGTACGTGGGGTGACGGATGGTCAGAGGAGCGTGCTCCAGTAGTACCAGAACCGGTTGAGGACCAGCAGTGCGATCACCGCCGCCCACAGCACCGGCAGCGCCCAGTGGTAGCGGGCCGCCTCCCGGACGACCACGCCCAGCCGCGGGCCCACCGGGATCACGCCCGAGCGCAGGTTGTGCAGCGTGGTGTACCAGAACAGCGCCACCACCGTCGCCCACACCACCATGCAGTACGGGCAGAGCGCGCCGATGTCGTACAGCGCCTGGTAGATCAGCCAGTGCGCGAACCCCACGCCCACCGCGGTGCCCGCGTTCAGCCCCAGCCAGAACCAGCGCCGGTACGCCGCACCGGCGAGCAGCCCCGCACCGATCGCCGCCAGCGCGCCGAAGGCCGCCAGCCCGAGCAGCGGGTTCGGGAAGCCGAAGACCTCCGCCTGCTCGGTGCGCATCACCGAACCGCAGCTGATCACCGGGTTGATGTTGCAGTTGGGGACGTAGGAGGGGTTCTCCAGGATGCGGAGCTTGTCGAAGGTCAGGACCGCCGAGGCGGCCAGCCCGACCAGACCGCCGAGGAACAGCAGGAAGGCATAGGCCCGGCTCGCGCCGATCGGGGCCCCGGCCCGGGCGTCGTCGTCGGGAGCGGAGCGGGACGGGGGCACGGTGGTAGCAGCGGACATGGCAGCACACTCCGGTGGCTGGCTGGGAGGAGCCGGCCCGGCCGGGAGTTCGGCCGGGCCGGGTGGTGCCGTACGGTGCGGTGGTGCGCGGGGGTGGGGGCGCGGCCTACTGGAGGCCGGCGGCCTGCTTCACCTGCGCGGTGAACTGCTCCGGCGGGACCACGGCGTTCCCGGCGAACAGGGTGATCTGCTTGCCGTCCACCTTGACGGTCGGAGTGCCGGTCACGCCGCTGTCGTTGAACGCGTCGGCGACCTTGGCCGCCCACGGGGCGTAGGTCTTGTCGGTCACCGCCTTCACGAAGGCGTCCGTCTTCAGCCCGGGCACCTGGCCGGCCAGGTCCAGGATGTGGTTGACGTCGCCGAAGCCGTCCTCGCGCTCGTCCGGCTGGTTGGCGTACAGCACGTCGTGGAACGCCTTGAACTGGTCCACGCCCTCGTTCAGCGCGGCGCCGACGGCGGCCAGCGCGGTGCGCGAGCCCTTGCCGCCGAGGCTCTTGTCCAGGAAGGCCGCCAGGTGGAACTCCACCTTGATCTGGCCGTCCTCGGTGAGCTTCTTGACGGTCTCGCCGTTCGCCGCCTCGAAGTGCTTGCAGACCGGGCAGCGGAAGTCCTCGTAGACCGCCATGGTGTGCGGGGCGTCGGCCTTGCCGTAGGTGATCACCGTGCCGTTCGGGCCGGAGGCGTTGGCCGGGGTGACCAGCGGCGCCGACGCGGCGGCGGAGGACTTGTCGTTCTTGTCCGAGGCCGAGTTGACCGCGACGGCGACACCGCCCGCGAGGGCCAGCACGACGACGGCGGAGACCGTCACGACGATCCGCTGACGGCGCTTGGCGGCCTGCTGCTCGCGGCGCTGCGCCTCCTGGATCCGCTCGCGGGCACTGATGCGCTTCTTGTTCTTGTCCTGGGACACGGGGGAGTCAACTCCTGTACGCGGCGCGCGGGTGCGCGCGGGAAGCCGCAGCTGCTGCGGCGGGGTCGGTGAACGCGGGAGTCGTGCGCACTGCCTGCGGGCGTACCGGGCCCGTTTCGGGCGGGTACGGGGATGATCAGATGAGGCCGGAGATCAGCAGGCAGGCGCGAAGGCGGGCGGGCCGCGCCGGGGCGCCGGGCTCAGCACCACGTCCTCGCGGCGCGGCCGCGGGCGGTCCGACACCGGCAGCGGCACCCGCAGCACCGGACGGACCGGGGCCGGGAGCAGCAGGACGACCAGGGCGCGCAGCGGGCCGGCCAGCGACTCGCTCAGCGCGCGCAGCGCCCGGGCCAGGCCGGACAGGGCGGCGTCGCCCATCCGCAGCCAGGCGGAGGCCGCCAGCGCGATCACCAGGTGCACCAGCAGGAGCAGCAGCTGGGTCGCGGCGGGCGCCAACTGGGCGGTGTGCCCCAGCGGGCCGCTCAGCAGCGAGCCGTCCACCGAACCGCCGCCACAGACCAGCAGGTTCACCCCGCGTGCGGGCACCTGACCGGCCAGCACCGGCGAACAGCCGGCCTGGCCCAGGTTGAACGTGGTGTTGAGCAGCAGCTCGACCGGCACCATCACGCCGGAGATGTGCAGCAACCGCCGCTCCCCGCCGGCCAGCACGGTCGCGACCAGGAAGACGACGGCACCGGCCGTGGCCACCAGCGACAGCGGCAGCGGACGGCCCGTGATGACCACCTGGCCCAACGCGGCCATCGGCACGGCGAGCGCGGTGAACACCGCGGCCCGCAGGGCCCTGGTCGCGTGGGAGGAGGTCGTCACGCTCCGGAGTATGCCATGGCCTCCGCGTCCGGCACGAGGGCCCGTAGGTCCCTGGTCCGGCTGACGCGCGCTCAGTAGCCTGCGAGGTCGCCCGTCGGGTCGACAGCAGCCGTGGCCGCATTAGCCTGGAAGGCGTTCCCGCTGACCCGACGAGGGGGCGAGCGCGCATGGTGAAACCCGAGACCACGGTGGGACAGGTGCTGCTGGCCCGCATCGAGGCGCAGGCCGTGGTGCTGGCCGGCCTGGACGAGGCCGTCCGGGCCGACGAACCGGACGCCGTGCACCGGATGCGGGTCGCCTGCCGGCGGCTGCGCAGCGCCCTGCGGACCTTCCGGCGGCTGTTCGCGCCCGGCACCACCGACGAGCTGGTCGCCGAGCTGCGCTGGCTCGCCGCCGCGCTCGGCGGGGCGCGGGACCGCGAGGTGCTGGCCGCACGGCTCGCCGCCGAGGCCCGCGAGCTGCCCGCCGAATGCGGGCCGCAGCGGGTCGCCGCCGCGCTGGAGCGGTGGGGCGAGGCCGAGTACCGGCAGATCTGGCCGGAGGTCGTCGCCGCCCTCGACAGCCCCCGCCGCCGGGCCCTCGGCGAGGCCCTCGCCACCCTCCTCGCCGACCCGCCGCTGCTCCCGCGCGCCGCCCGCGGCGCCGTCCCGGAGCTCTCCCGGATCGCCGCCCGCGAACAGGACCGCACCGCCGAACGCGTCCGCGCCGCCCTCGCCGCCGCCCCCGGGGAACGGGACCTCGCCCTCCACGCGGCCCGCAAGGCGGCCAAGCGCGCCCGCTACGCCGGCGAGACCGCCGCCCCGGCCGTCGGCGCCCGGGCCGAGCGCTACGCCCAGCGGATGAAGGCCGTCCAGGAGGTGCTGGGCGAGCACCAGGACGCGGTGGTCGCCGCGAGCACCCTCGCCGCCCACGCGGCGAGCGGCGGCGAGCCCTTCGGCTACGGCGTCCTCTACGGCCGCCAGCTGGCCGCGGAGGAGGCCGCCCGGCGCCGGCTGCCGGAGGTCTGGCGGGCGGCGGGCAGGCGGAAGCTGGCCCGCTTCGGGTAGCGGCGGCCTGGCCGCTGAGCGACCGGGCCTCGTACGTCGCGGGCGTCACGCTGCCGGTGGACGGCGGGATCACGGCCACCCGCCGGTTCGACCGGCCCGCTCCGCCGCGCCCTACCGGGGGTCGAGCCCCGCCGAGCGGGCGGCTTCGCGCAGCAGGTCCCGGAGCATCGCGGTGGTCAGCCGGCCGGTGTTCGTGTTGCGCGGGCTCACGTGGTAGCAGCCGTACATCCGCAGGTCCGGGCCGCCGTCGCGGGCCGGGAAGGCGGCCACGGCGGCGTGGCCGAAGGCGGGGCGGGGGCGGGGGAGCCGCCAGCCGGCGTCCGCGATCACCGGCAGCATCGCCTGCCAGGCGAAGCCGCCGAGGGCGACGACGGTGCGCACGGTGGGGCGCATCAGCTCCAGCTCCCGGGTGATCCAGGGCCGGCAGGTGTCGCGTTCCGCGGTGCTGGGCTTGTTGTCCGGCGGGGCGCAGCGGACCGGGTCGGTGATCCGGACGCCGGACAGTTCCAGGCCGTCGCCGTAGCGGACGGACTCGGGGCGGTTGGCGAGCCCGAGCTCGTACAGGGCGGCGTAGAGCAGGTCGCCGGAGGGGTCGCCGGTGAAGATCCGGCCGGTGCGGTTGGCGCCGTGGGCGGCGGGGGCGAGGCCGACCAGGACGAGCGGGGCGTCCGGCGGGCCGAAGCCGGGGATCGGGCGGGCCCAGTAGTCCTGGTCCTGGTAGGCGCGGCGCTTGGTGCGGGCGGTCTCCTCGCGCCACGCGACCAGGCGCGGGCAGGCCCGGCAGCCGGTGACGACGCGGTCCAGCGCGGCGAGTCCGGCGGCCCGGGCGGCCGCCTCGGCGGGGTGCCGGGGGTGCTCGGGGTCGTCGGCGGCCTGGTCGGAGGCCGGATCGGCCGCCAGGTGGGAGGGCTCGTCGGCGGGGGAGGAGGGTGCGGCCTCGGTCGGCATGGTCAGGATCCTAGGGGGAGCGGGACGTTCGTACCGGCGTCCTCCGGGCAGGCGTAGCGTGGAATCAGTTGCTCCGGCGGTCCCCGGCCGGTCCGGGTCGGCGGCGGCCGGAGACGCCGGTGTGCGCGCAGCGCGCCGGTCGCGAGGAGGCCGCGATGATCGTCGATGCGGTGCTGGGTGCGCTCGGGGGGCTGGCCGGGCTCGGGGTGATCTGTGCGGGCCTGAGCATCAGGGTCGTCCAGCAGTTCCAGAAGGGCGTGGTGTTCCGCTTCGGGAAGGTGCGCGACGAGGTGCGCGAGCCCGGGCTGGTCGCGCTGATGCCGGTCGCGGACCGGCTGCGCAGGGTCAACGTGCAGATCGTGACGATGCCGATCCCGGCGCAGGAGGGCATCACCCGGGACAACGTGACCGTACGGGTGGACGCGGTGGTCTACTACCGGGTGGTGGACCCGGTGAAGGCCACCGTCAACGTGCAGGACTACAACTTCGCGATCTCCCAGGTCGCGCAGACCTCGCTGCGCTCGATCATCGGCAAGAGCGAGCTGGACGACCTGCTGGCCAACCGGGAACCGATCAACCAGGGGCTGGAGTTGATGATCGACAGCCCGGCGCTGGGCTGGGGCATCGAGATCGACCGGGTGGAGATCAAGGACGTCGCGCTGCCGGAGTCGATGAAGCGCTCGATCGCCCGGCAGGCGGAGGCCGAGCGGGAGCGGCGGGCCCGGATCATCACGGCGGACGGCGAGTACCAGGCCTCGCAGCGGCTGTCGGATGCCGCAGCCGTGATGAGCGCGACTCCGGCCGCGCTGCAACTGCGGCTGTTGCAGACCGTGGTGGAGGTGGCGGCGGAGAAGAACTCGACGCTGGTGCTGCCCTTCCCGGTGGAGCTGCTGCGCTTCCTGGACAGTGCCACGGAGGTCCAGCAGCGGAATCTGCTGACGGCGGCGGCGGTCGCGGCCGGGGCGAAGGCCGTGGAGGAGGCGGTGGAGAGCGGCGAGATCCCGGAGGAGGGGTTGGAGCCGGAGCCTCCCAGGCATGAACTCCCTCCCCTGGAAGAGGTGTTGGAGCAGTCGCCGCTGGACCGACCGGAGTCGCCGGACGGCCGGGTCGGGCGCGGCGGCCCCGCCGGGTCGGACGGAGCGGAGTGAGCGGGTCGGCCCCGGTGGCGTCGGCCATCCGCCCGGACCACGATGGACGAGGGGAACGGGAAGCCAGGTCAGGAGGCGGACCATGACCAGAGCCAGCGACATCATGCACCCGGGCGCGGAGTGCATCCGTGAGCACGAGACGCTCGCGGCCGCAGCCCGGATCATGCGGGAACGCCATGTGGGCGCCCTGCCGATCTGCGGGCCGGGCGACAAGCTGCTGGGGATCGTGACCGACCGCGACATCGTGCTGCGCTGCGTCGCCGAGGACCGCGACCCGGCATCGGTGACGGCGGGCGAGCTGGCGCAGGGGCGGCCGATGACGGTGGAGGCGGACGAGGACTGCGAGCAGGTGCTGCGGGTGATGGAGCAGTACCAGGTGCGCCGGCTGCCGGTGATCAACCACCCGGAGCACAAGCTGGTCGGCATGATCAGCGAGGCGGACATCGCGCGCGGGCTGCCGCAGGCGCGGGTCGCCGAGTTCGTCTCGGCGGTCTGTGCGGAGGAGGCTCCCGCGGGGGCGGCCCAGGGCTGACGCCTGCCGCGCGTACGCGGGCCGCGGCC
>NZ_JBHVEU010000272.1:0-12003 GCF_042802075.1 Kitasatospora sp. NPDC057518 | reverse complement strand
GGGCTGGAACCCGCGCGGGTGCGGACCTCCGAGGTCAGCCGCCCGCCGACAGGCGCAGCGAGGCCGTGCCCAGGCCGGTCGGGCCGAGCGGCACCGGGGGCGCCGAGGGCACCGGCACGCTCGGAACCACCGGAGCGGTGCCCGCCACCGGAGCCTCGGCGGCCGCCGCCGTGGCCGCCCGACGGGCCTGCGAGGCCTCCACCAGGTCACGTTCGGCGCCGAAGTGCCGCTCCAGGTCGGCCGTGCCGTACCGGAGGCAGCCCCCGTGCCAGTTGAGGATGCCCGCGAGCCAGTTCTCCAGCTCCCCCACGTACCCGTCGAGCAGTTCCCTGGCCGCCTGCTCCAGCCCGAAGTCCTCGTACATGACCGGGAGTTCCTTCTGCGCGACGTGCTGGAACTGGCCCAGCCGCGAGTGCATCAGGTCGTCGACGATCCGGACCCCGGACGGGTAGTCGCAGCCGAAGAAGTTCTGCACCACCAGGACGGCGTTGTGCAGCTCGCCCTCGTACTCGACCTCCTTCTGGTACGAGAAGAGGTCGTTCATCATGCACGCGTAGTCCATCGCGGAGTTCTCCAGCGCGCGCATCGAGCCGTGGTCGTACACCTCCTGCGGCACGGTCTGCCCGTGGCCGAGGCGGGAGAGGCTCGTGGTGAGCTCGGAGCCGAAGGTGGAGCGGCGCATCTCCAGGTAGTCCACCGGGTCCGGGATCCGGTTCTGGATCTGGTTGGCCAGCTCCCAGATCCAGCTGTCCAGCATCACCTCGACGGCCACCCGGAACCGGCCCCTGGCCTCGACGGCCATCGGGCCGGCGGTGCGCTCCCAGATGTCGGCGAGGCCGCGCTCCAGCGCGTTGACGGGCTCCGGCGCCGGGGTGCCGTCCACCGGCATGAACAGGGACAGCCGCGCGTTGGCGGCCTTGGCGCCGCCCAGGTCGCGGGTGCGTCCGAAGGCCCGGGGGTAGTAGTCGTCGGCCCAGGTGCCCCAGGCCAACCAGGCGGAGGCGATGTCGAGTTGGTCGGCGGTGGCGTCCGGGTGGAGGCCGGCCGCGCAGAGCGGGAGGTCGTAGTCGCGCATCGACTCGGCGTCCCAGATGCCGGACGCGGGGACGCCCGGCTCCGCCGCCAGCAGCCCCATCCGCTCCGCCCACTCGATCACGCGCTCCCGGGCGCCGTCCAGGTGCGGGCTCAGCCGGAGCTCGTACGGCAGCTCGAACTCGGGCAGCAGGGACGGCCCGACGGCCTGGTGCGGCACGTGGCCGTGCGACCGCGCCCGCCGCACGGCCGGGCCCGCCGCACCCTCGGCCGCACCCGTCGGGCTCACCTCTGCCGGGCTCGCCTCCGCCGCGGCCACCGAAGCCACGGCCGCCGAAGCCCCGGCGGCCGTGCTGCGCAGGATGTCCAGCGCCGAGGTCCCGATGCCGCCGATCGCGTACTGGTCCCACCAGTTGCCGCCCCCGGGCCCACCCGGCAGCCCCGGCAGCCCACCGCCCGAACCGGGCGCCACCTCAGCGCCCGAGGCCGCCGAACCGGACGAACTCGCCGCCGCCCCACCGCCGTTCATGTACCGGCTGGAGCGCAGGTGCCACTCGTGCCCGCCGGACTGCCAGTCCTGGAGGCCCTTGACGTACGCCATCACCCGGGCACGGCCCGCCGGGTCCAGCCCGGTCTCCGCGAACAGCACCGGCAGTTCGGTGAACACGGTGTTCTCGAACTGCTGCAGCCGCGAGGTGAGCAGGTCGTTGACCGCCTCGGCGGCCTCCTGGGTGGAGCACTCCAGGAACCGCTCCAGCACCAGGATGCCGTTGCTCAGCTCGCCCTCGTCCTCCACCTCCCGCTGGTACGAGAAGATGTCGTTGCGCAGGTGCACCCCGTCGGAGAAGGCGTCCATCAGCACCCGCAGCGCCCGCGAACCCGACACCTCCTTCGGCACCTCGGCGCCGGCCGCGTACTCGACCAGCTGCGCGGACCAGGGCGCGCCGCCGACCTTGCGGCGCATCTCGATGTACTCGACCGGGTTGGCCACCCGGCCCTCGTTGATGTTGGCGAGCTCCCACAGCGACTCGTTGAGCAGGTTCCGGGTGCTCGCGGCGAAGCGGGTCCGCCAGTCCTCGCCCATCACCGGCACGGTGCGCCGCCACAGGTCGGCCAGTCCCGCCTCGACCGGGTTCTCCGGTTCCGGCAGCTCGGCGGCCGGGTCGGCCGGCATGAACAGCGGCAGCCGGTCGAGGTGGGCCTTGCCCGCCCCGCGGTCGTTGGTGCGCTTGTACATGTCGAGGAAGTGGTCGTCGAAGAAGAAGACCCACACGTACCAGTCGGTGACCAGGGACAGCGCCTCGGCGGAGGCGTCGGGGTGGGTGTACGCGCAGAGCAGTCCGTAGTCGTGGGCCTCCAGGTCGGCCTGGTCCCAGATCCCCGACCCCTCCAGCATCCCCATCTCCCGGGCCCAGCCGGTGGAGTGGGCCCGTGCCTCGTCCAGATGCGGGTTGAGGCGTGCCGGGTGCGGCACGTAGAAGGACGGCAGTTCGAACGGCTGGGTCACGGCGGGCGGGCCTTTCTGGACGTGTCGAATTGGACCAAGAATGACCCGCCGTCAGCTCGCCGCACCGTCACAACAGAAACAGTCATATGAAATGACTCGTTCCCCCCGTCCAGAACCACCCACCCGGCCGAGCGCCCTCCCCAACCCCCCACGCCCCCGCGCCCGCCGCCCCACGGACGCCGCACCGCCCCCGCCCCGGGACCCCCGGCGGATGCGACAGGCGCGGGCAAAAAATATCCCTCGCGCCCCCGCCGGCACCCCCGGCAACCGCTCCGCCAACGAACAATGCAGCTCTGGCAAGGCCTTGAACAGACAAGACTTCCCCGGCTACGGGCGTGTTGACCGCGTACGCCAACGCCGCTTCCACCAGACTGGGCGCCGACCCGACGTCAACTCCGAGGAGGGCAAGCCCATGAACGTCACCGTCCGGCTCGCACAGCAGCCCGAGGCCGACGAACTGCTCGGACGCAGCGCGCTCGCCGCACTCGTCGGCATGCTGCTGGACCAGCAGGTCCCGATGGAGTGGGCGTTCACCGGCCCGCTGACCATCGCCCAGCGCCTCGGCCACGACGACCTGGACGCCCACGAGATCGCCACCTACAACCCGGAGGAGTTCGTCGCGCTCCTCTCCGCCAAACCGGCGGTCCACCGCTACCCGGCCGCGATGGCCAAACGGGTGCAGCAGCTCTGCCAGTTCCTCGTCGCGCAGTACGACGGCGACGCGGCCGCGCTGTGGAAGAACGTCCGCACCGGCAAGGAGCTGCTCAGCCGGCTCAACGCCCTGCCCGGCTTCGGCAAGCAGAAGTCGCAGATCTTCCTGGCCCTGCTCGGCAAGCAGTACGGGGTACGGCCGGAGGGCTGGCGCGAGGCGGCCGGGGTGTACGGCGAGGAGGGCGCACACCGCTCGGTGGCCGACATCACCGGCCCCGAATCGCTCACCCTGGTGCGGGAGTTCAAGCAGGAGGTGAAGCGCGCCGCGAAGGAGGCCAAGGCCGCCGCCAAACCGCGCACCACCACCCGCACGTCCGCCGCCCCCACCCCGACCGGGGTGCGCTGAGCACCGGCTGACCCACCCGGCCGGCCGTACCGGGGCCGGCCCCGCCCAGAGCGCGACGCGGGCCCCGGCCGCGCCGCGCGACCGGGGCCCGTGAACGGGAGCGCTCCGTCAGGCCACGACGGGCGCCTGCTGCTCCGCGGTGGAACCGTCCGCGGAGCCACCCGCGCCCCCGGAACCGGCCACCGCCCCGAGCGCCTTGCGCCGCCGCGGCAGCGCGAACATCAGCAGGAAGACCGCGAGCAGCACCCCGGCGACCCACCACATCGCGTGCACGAAGGCCCCGCCGAACGCCGTCCCGACCGCCTCCGGCGCGACCACGTCGTCCATCGCCCCGAAGAAGGCCACCGACACCAGGCCGAGCCCGAGCGCGTTGCCCACCTGCTGCACGGTGTTGATCAGCCCGGACGCCGAACCGGCGTGCTCACGCGGCACCTCGGCCAGCACCGCGTCGGTGATCGGCGCGACGATCAGCCCCATCCCGAGGCCCATCACCACCAGCGGCAGCGCCATCTGCCAGGCGGTGATCGTCGTCCCGTACCGGTCCGCCTCCCAGATGTAGACGAGCACGCCCGCCGCCATCACCAGCGCGCCGGTCTGCAGCACCTTCCGCCCGAACCGCGGCACCAGCTTCTGCACCGACAGTCCGGCCGCCGTGGAGACCGCGATCGAGAACGGGATGCCGGTCGCGCCGGCCTTGAGCGGGCTCCAGCCCAGCCCGATCTGCATGTAGAGGGTCCAGACCAGGAAGTAGATGCCGAGTGCCACGCCGAAGGCCAGCTGCACGCAGATCCCGGCCGCGAAGGACTTCACCCGGAACAGCGCCAGCTCCACCAGGGGAGAGCCGTCCCGCCGCGTCTTGACCTTCTCGTACGCCACGAACAGCGCGAACACCGGCAGGCTCCCGGCCATCGACAGGTAGCCCCACAGCGGCCAGCCGGCCTCCCGGCCGTGCGTCAGCGGGTAGATCAGCATCAGCAGGCCGAGACTGGCCAGCGCCACGCCCACCAGGTCCAGCTTCAGCGCCTGGTCGGCCTTGGACTCGTCGATGAAGCGGCGGCCCAGCAGCAGTCCGGCGATGCCGACCGGCAGGTTGATCAGGAAGATCGGCCGCCAGGCCAGGCCGAACAGGTCCCACTCGGTGAGCAGCGCACCGATCATCGGACCGGAGACCGCGCCCAGCCCGACCACCGCGCCGAACAGGCCGAACACCTTGCCGCGCTCCTCCGCCGGGAAGGTCGCGTGGATGATCGACAGCACCTGCGGCACCATCAGCGCGGCCGTGCCGCCCTGGAGCACCCGGGTCGCGATCAGCATCTCCGGGCTGGAGGCCAGCCCGCACAGCGCCGAGGCCAGCGTGAAGCCGCCGATCCCGATCAGGAACACCCGCTTGCGGCCGTGGATGTCGCCCAGCCGGCCGCCGGTGATCAGCCCGATCGCGAAGGCCAGCGCGTAGCCCCCGGTGACCCACTGGACGGCGCTGAACGAGGCGCCGGTGTCCTGCTGGATGCTCGGGATGGCGATGTTGACGATGGTCACGTCCACCAGGTCCATGAAGGAGGCGACCATCACGATCGTCAGCGCGATCCACCTCCGGCGCTCCGCTGCCGCGGTGCCCATTCCGTACTCCTCTACCTTTTCCACGTCCACGACAGTAGCGGGCATCTAGGTCAGAATCTGTCCCAGTTGGTCCGGCATTCTGGACGGCACGAGCGACGGCACGAGCGAGCGAAGCATCGAGAGGCGCACATGAGCGACACCCCGGCCCGACTGTTGAACCTCCTCTCGCTGCTCCAGACCCCGCGCGAGTGGCCCGGCAGCGAGCTCGCCGAACGGCTCGGCGTCAGCCCCCGCACCATCCGGCGCGACATCGACCGGCTGCGCGAGCTCGGCTACCCGGTGCGGGCCAGCATGGGCGCGGAGGGCGGCTACCGGTTGGTCGCGGGCACCGCGATGCCCCCGCTGCTGCTGGACGACGAGGAGGCGGTGGCCATCGCGGTCGGGCTCCGGGCGGCGGCCGGGCACGCCGTGGTCGGCATCGAGGAGGCCTCGGTACGGGCGCTCGGCAAACTGCTCCAGGTGCTGCCGGGCCGGCTGCGGCACCAGGTCGGGACGCTCAACTCCGCGACCGTGCCGCTGCTCGCCGGGGACGGCCCGACCGTCGACCCGGAGGACCTCACCGTGCTCGCCCGCGCCGTCACCGCCCGGGAGCGGCTGCGCTTCGGCTACCGGGCGTACGACGGCGCCGAGACCAGTCGGCAGGTCGAGCCCGAGCGGCTGGTCTCGGTCGGCCGCCGCTGGTACCTGGTCGGCTACGACCTGGACCGCGCGGACTGGCGGCTGTTCCGGGTCGACCGGCTGAGCGGCCCGGCCGCCACCGGCGTCCGCTTCACGCCGCGCCCGCTCCCCGCCGAGGACGCCGCCGCGTACGTGGCGGGCAAGCTGCGCCGCCCGTCGCCGAGCGGCACCGTGGTCGCCACCGTGCACGCCCCCGCCGAGCGGGTCCGCGACAGCCTCCGGCCGGGCGACTCCGAGGTCGAGCCGATCGACGGGCACAGCTGCCGGCTCCGCTCCCGTTCCGACTCGCTGGAGTGGACGGCGATGCGGCTGCTGTCGCTGGACTGCCCCTTCGAGGTGCACGAGCCGCCGGCGCTGCGCGAGCACCTGCGCCGGCTCGCCGACCGCGCCCACCACGCGGCCGGCCCGGAGGCTCGGACCCCGGGCCCCGCCCTGAAAGCCGGCACCTGAGGCCGCGACCCGAGGGCCGGAACCTAGGCCTCGACCCTGAACCAGCCGTTGCCGGAGCGGAACCAGAGCACCCCGTCCCGGCCGTGCGCGCGCCCCCGGTCGAGGCCGCCGGGGACGCCGACCCGCTCGCGGCGCACCTCCCGCCAGCCCTTCCGGCTCTCCCGTTCGCACCGGATCAGCTCGCCGCCGGGCTGGAGGAACACGGCCCGGTCCCCGGCGATCGCGAAGCCCACCGGCTGGCGGGCCGGCAGCCGCATGACGACGGGCTCGCCGCCGTCCGGGTCGATCCCGGTGAGGTGGCTCCTGTCCCCGTACCAGGCCAGCCAGGCCCGCCGTCCCTCGGTGGCGGCGGCGAGGCCCTCCAGCGGCTGGTCGCCCAGCTGCCCGAAGTCCGGCTGCCAGACGATCCGTCCGGCGGTGTCCAGCCCGAGCAGGCCGTACTGGCCGAGCGGGTTGTCCCCGTAGTTGCCCTCGTCCCCGAAGGCGAGCCAGATCCGGCCGTCCCGGTCGGTGGTCAACGCCTGGACGTCGTCGCCGAGTTGCAGCTCCCGGGTCAGCCGTCCGTCCGGCCCGAAGACCTGGCCGTTGCGCTCCCAGCCGTCCGCCGACTCCTCGGCCCTGCCTCCGACCAGCAGCACCCGGCCGCCCGGCAGCAGCGCCAGGAAGTCCGGCGGGATCCCGACCCCGGTGAGCGGCACCCGCCACTCGCCCCGCGGGCCGCGCACCACCACCTCGCCGTCGAACGGCAGCCGGGCGCACGGCCACGAACCGGCCGGTGCCGCGTACCGCTCCGGCACCACCAGGACGGCCAGCTCCCCCTGCGGGCCGACCGTCCAGGTCAGGGCCCGGTGGCCGGCCCGGACGTCCTCCGCGGGCAGCCGCCAGACCTCGACCGGACGGTCGGACACCGGTATCGACATCGATCGGGCCCCGCTCAGACCCCGTACTCGGCGGTCAGCAGTGCCCGGCCCAGGGTGTGGAAGGTGAGGTTGAAGCCCACCTGGGCCGGCGGGGTGTCGGCGGCGACGTCCAGCTTCTCCACGTCCAGCGCGTGCACCGCGAAGACGTAGCGGTGCGGGGCGCCGGGCGGCGGGGCGGCGCCGTCGTACCGGTTGCCCGGGAAGTCGTTGCGGCCGTGGAAGGAGGCCTCGCCGGGCAGGCCGGCGTCCGAGGAGCCGGCGCCGCGCGGCAGGCCGGCGGTGTCGGCGGGCAGGTTCAGGGCGAGCCAGTGCCACCAGCCGGAGCCGGTCGGCGCGTCCGGGTCGTAGCAGGTGACCGCGATGCTCCGGGTGCCCTCCGGCAGGCCCGACCAGGCCAGCTGCGGCGAGAGGTTGCCGTCGGCGTGGACGAACTCCGGGCCCAGCGTGCCGCCTTCGGTGATGTCCTCGCTGCTCAGCGGGAAGGACGGCACCTGCGGAAGGAACTCGTACGGCAGCGGCGCGCGCTTGCTCATGGGCTGGTCACCTCTCACGGTCGGAATGACACAGGTCACTCTAAACGGCTCGCCGTAATCGGGTGCGTGTGCGATCCCGCCGCCCCTAGAGTCGACGGCATGGCCTCCAGAATGACCCGTCTGCTCTCCGACTCGCGCGACGCGCTGTTCACCATGATCGGCCTCCAGGCCGTCATCTGGTCCGTCCAGGTGGTCAACTGGCTGGACGACTACGGGCTGTCGCAGGAGTTCGGCCTGCGCTCGGAGCGGATCGGCGACCTGCCGGAGATCTTCACCTCGCCGTTCCTGCACTTCGGTTGGGACCACATCGCGGCCAATGCCTGGCCACTGTTCCTGCTCGGCTTCCTGTCCGCCTGCCGGGGCATGAAGAAGTTCCTGCTGGCCAGCCTGGTGATCACGATGTCCGACGGGCTGCTGGTCTGGCTGCTGGAGAGCCCGAACACCGTGACGGCCGGGGCGAGCGGCCTGGTCTACGGCTACCTCGGCTACGTGGTGCTGCGCGGCGTGCTGGACCGCAACGTGCTGGACGCGGCGGTCGGCATCGTCATCGCGGCGGTCTACTCGACCATCCTGATCGGCGTGCTGCCGGTCACCCCGGGCGTCAGCTGGCTGGGCCACCTGGGCGGACTGATCGGCGGGCTGGCCGCCGCCTTCCTGCTCCGCCGCCGGCTGGCCGAGCAGCGGGCCCCGAAGCCCGCCGCCGCCCCGGACAGCCCCGGATCCGCCCTGCTCAAGCAGCTGGACGACCTGGGCCTGTAGCCCCCGGCCCGGCGGCCGTCGGCCCGGTAGCCCACCCGGGCCATCAGGTATAGACCAATCCCACCCCTGCGGCTAGCGTGGACGGCTCACCCTCCCCCAGCTCCGGAGCCGCACCGTGGAGTCGTCCGTCCTCGCCTTCGCCACCGACCTGCTCGACGAGGGCGCCGACACCTTCTTCGGCAACCTCACCGACCGCGCCGGGGTCGGCGGCGTCACCCTCGCCTCCGTCTACCACGAGGCCCGCGACGTCTTCCCGCACAACCCCCGCCGGGTGGTCCGCTACCTGGAGCCGGGCGCGGCGTACTTCCGCCCCGACCCGGCCGCCTGGCGGGGCCGCCGGCTGGCCCCGGCGCCGTCCACCGCGATCGGCGACCGCGACCCCTTCGCCGAGGCCGGCGAGGAGGCCCGCCACCGCGGCCTGAAGCTGCACGCCTGGACGGTCTTCTGCCACAACGACCGGCTCGGCTTCGCCCACCCCGACTGCGCCCCGGCCAACGCCTTCGGCGACCGCCACCTCACCGAGCTCTGCCCGGCGAACCCGGAGGTCCGGGAGTACGCGCTGACCCTGGTGGCCGAGCTGGCCCGGTACGGCGTGGACGCGGTCCGCGCCGAGTCCCTGCACTTCCACGGGCTGCGCCACGGCTACCACCACGAGCGCTACTTCGAGGAGCTGGGCCCGACCGCCGAGGCCCTGCTCGGGGTCTGCTTCTGCCCGCACTGCCGCGCCGCCGCCACCGCCGCCGGGGTCCCGGCCGAGGAGGTGGCCGAGGCGGTCCGCGCCGAGCTGCGCCACCGGCTGGCCGACGAGTCCGCCGCCGCCCGGCCCGCCGACCTCAGCGCCCTCGCCGACGGCGCCCTCGCCGCCTACGTGGACGCCTCCGCCGCCACCGTCACCGCGCTGGCCGCCGACCTCTCCGAGCAGGCCCGCCGGCACGGCATGCGGCTGAGCTTCATGGACGGCGGCGGCCCGGGCACCGGCTGGCTGGCCGGCATCGACCTGCCCGCCCTCGCCGGAGCCGCCGACCAGATCGAGACCCTCGGCTACGCGAAGACCCCGGAGGCCGTCCGGGAGAAGCTCGCCGCCTTCGCCCTGCACGGCGTCCACCCGAAGTCCATGGCGGTGATCCTGCGCCCGATGTCCTCCGACTGCGACGGCCCGGAGAACCTCGCCGCCAAGATCGCCACCCTGCGCGAACTCGGCGTCCCCGAGGTCGAGTTCTACCACTACGGCCTGATGCGGCTGTCCTCCCTGGACCGGATCGGCGCCGCGCTCTCCGCGTGAGGCCAGCCGCCGGCCGCCCCGGAACCGGTCACCGCCGCCGCTTGGACGTCCCGAACAGGCTGCGCGAGATCTCCTGCCCGAGCTGCTTCCCGGCCGAGCGCGCGAAGGACTTGACGCTCGGGTTGTTCAGCAGCGACCCGAGCAGCCCGCCCACGCCCGCCTGCTCCCGTGCCTTCCCCTCCCGCTCCTCCCGCCGCGCCGCCGGCTCGGGAGGAGCCGACGCGGGAGGCCCGGCCGGCGCCGCCTCCGGCCGGGGGGCGCGCGCCGCCAGCTTCTCGTACGCCGACTCCCGGTCGATCGCGTCCCGGTAGCGCACCGTCAGCGGCGAGGCGTCCACCACCGCCCGCAGGTCCGCCACCTCGATCGGCCCCATCAGCGACTGCGGCGCCCGCAGCCTGGTCGCCGCGACCGGGGTCGGCGCGCCCTTCTCGGAGAGGACGGTGACCACGGCCTCGCCGGTGCCCAGCGAGGTCAGCACCGCGCCGAGGTCGTACGAGGAGCGCGGGAAGGTCGAGACGGTGGCCTTCAGCGCCTTGGCGTCGTCGGGGGTGAAGGCGCGCAGCGCGTGCTGCACCCGGTTGCCCAACTGCGCCAGCACGTCGGACGGGACGTCCCGCGGCGTCTGGGTCACGAAGAAGATGCCGACGCCCTTGGAGCGGATCAGCCGCACGGTCTGGGTGATCGCCTCCAGGAAGGCCTTGGAGGCGCCTTTGAACAGCAGGTGCGCCTCGTCGAAGAAGAACACCAGCTTGGGCTTGTCCGGGTCGCCCACCTCGGGCAGCTCCTGGTAGAGGTCGGCGAGCAGCCACATCAGGAAGGTGGAGAACAGCCGCGGCCGGTCCTGTACGGCGGGCAGTTCCAGCACCGAGACCACGCCCCGGCCGTCCGGAGCGGTCCGCAGCAGTTCGGCGGTGTCGAACTCGGGCTCGCCGAAGAACGCCCCGGCGCCCTCGTTCTCCAGCACGGTGAGCGCCCGCAGGATCACCCCGGCGGTGGCCGCCGAGAGCCCGCCGATGGTCCGCAGCTCCTCCTTGCCCTCGGGCGAGGCGAGGAAGGCGATCACCGCGGTGAGGTCCTTGAGGTCGTAGAGCTCCAGGCCCTTGGCGTCGGCGTAGTGGAACACCAGGGTGAGCGAGGACTCCTGGGTCTCGTTCAGGTCGAGCACCTTGGCCAGCAGCAGCGGCCCGAAGCTGGTGACGGTGGCCCGGATCGGGATGCCCGCGCCCTGCCCGCCGAGCGCGTAGAACTCGGCGGGGCAGCCGCGCGGCTCCCACTGCTGCCCGACCTCGGCGGCCCGGGCACCGGTCCGCTCGCTCGGCGTCCCGGGCGCGGCGACACCGGAGACGTCCCCCTTGATGTCGGCCAGGAACACCGGCACGCCCTGCGCGGAGAGCTGTTCGGCGATCAGCTGGAGGGTCTTGGTCTTGCCGGTGCCGGTGGCCCCGGCGACCAGCCCGTGCCGGTTGAGCACGCCCAGCGGGATGCGCACCTGGGCGTCCGGGTACGCGGTGCCGTCCAGCAGCACCGCGCCGAGGTCGAGGGCAGGGCCGGTGAAGGCGTACCCGGCGGCGATCTCCCGGACGGCCTGCGGGGTGAGGTCGGAGTCCATCGGTGAACACTCCTGAGCGGATCGGAACGCTTTGGAACGCTTCGGCATCGGCACGGAACCCGATCGGCACCGGGCGATGTTCGCGACATTTCCCATCAAACAGCGGCATTCGTCCATGCGCAGTTCACACCGGCGCGCGTGGCGGAGCCTCGGCTGCTGCGCCATCCGCCGTCCGAACGGTAGGCTTTCCGTGTGATCTTCAAGCGCATCGGCAATGGGCGGCCGTACCCGGATCACGGCCGGACGAGCACCCGCCAGTGGGCTGACGTCGCCCCGCGCCCGGTGCGACTCGACCAGCTGGTGACCACCAAGGGCCAACTCGACCTCGAAACCCTCCTGGCCGAGGACTCGACGTTCTACGGGGACCTCTTCGCCCACGTGGTGAAGTGGCACGGCGACCTCTACCTGGAGGACGGCCTGCACCGGGCCGTCCGGGCGGCGTTGCAGCAGCGCCAGGTGCTGCACGCCCGCGTCCTCGAAATGGAGTGACGGACCCCCGACCGGGCCGTCGGACCCCCACGGGCTTTCCGGACCGCCCCCTCGCCACCCGGCGGAGGGC
>NZ_JBHVEU010000271.1:0-12131 GCF_042802075.1 Kitasatospora sp. NPDC057518 | reverse complement strand
CAGGTGTGGTGCCGGACCCTTCCGACTGTGGAGCGCCAGGCCCGGGTTGCACGGACTCTTCCTACTGAAAGTAGGACGTGCTCTGGTAGCACCGCTGACGCCTGACGAGGACTCATGTCCCTCGCGACATCAGGAATATTAGCAGCTCAACGCCGGTGCGCCGAATCGCGTCCCCGGCACCAGGGCCTTGCCGAACTCCAGTGGGGCGTGCGCATGTCGGAGGCCGTCGGCCCGAACCCGGTTGGCCGGGCGCCGGCCGGGTGCCATCACCATCAGCTGACCGTATTCGTGTGCGTGGCCTGCGACCGTCCGACCACCGGGGAGCTGACCGGGTTCCCCGAGGTCCCGGAGCGGCCGATGGGCCAGGGCAGCAGCAAGGCCGACGGGTCCCGGTAGGCCACGTCCACCGTGCCGCTCGGCTTCTTCGCCGTGGAGCCCGAGCCGTGGGGCGCCCCGCTCGTTCCCTCCAGGGAGTGCCTGGCGGTCTTCCTGGGCGGGCCCGCCGTCGTGGACCCGGACGGCTCCGGGTTCCTGGTGTCGCGGGGCCCCGCGACACGGTCGTCCTCCACCCCGGGGATGCGGCGGAACTCCAGCCGCATCCCCGGGGTGGGGGCACGCGGGGTGCTGCGGCACCACAGGTCGGAGCGGCATGAACCGGCTGTGCCCCCGCGGTGCGGAAGTGGCCACGCTGGTCAGCGATTGCAGTACCCCGTACGAGCTGCACCTGGATCCCGACCGGGTGCGCGCCGTCCGCCAGGGTTCGCCCCGCGAACGCGAAAGGGCCCGGCACCTGTGTGGTGCCGGACCCTTCCGACTGTGGAGCGCCAGGCCCGGGTTGCACGGACTCTTCCTACTGAAAGTAGGACGTACTCTGGTAGTACCGCTGACGCCTGACGAGGAATCATGTTCCTCGCGACATCAGGAATATTAGCAGTTCAGTGCCGGTGTGCCGAATCGCGGTGCCACGAGGCCGGGGGTTCGGGGTTCAGGGGGCGACGGCGTACTCGGTGAACAGGCCGCAGGGCTGGAATCCGAGGCGGCGGTAGACGGGCTCACCGTCGGAGGAGGCCTGGAGGACGGCGGTGCGGTAGCCCGCGTCGTAGGCCGTGCGCAGGGTGGCCAGGGTGATGGCTCCGCCGTAACCGCGTCGGCGTTCGGAGGCGAGGGTGGCGATGTTGTAGATCCCGGCGACCCCGGCGAAGAGGAAGACCTCGGCCGAGCAGACCGGCCGCCCGGCCACGCACCCGACGAGGTAGCGGGCGGGGCAGTCGGGGGAGAGGGCGGACCCGGCTGCGTCGGCGTAGAAGCGGCGGACCGTGGCGGCCGGCGGGTCCCAGTTCGCGGCCACGATCGTCGCGTAGTCGGCGAGTTGTTCGGGAGTTGTCGCGAGGCGGATGTCCAGGCCGTCGGCGGACGGCTCCGGCGGAGCGGTGTGCAGGTCCAGGCACATCCCGGTCTCGGTCTCGGAGGCCTGGAGGCCGGCGGTGGAGAGGAGGGTGGGGAGATCTGGGGGAGTGGTGGCGGGGCCGACCCACCAGGAGAAGGGGCGGCCGGTCGCGGTGAGCGTCCGGACGGTCTCCGCGATCCGGGCGGGGGCGGTGGAGGCGGTGAAGCGCGCCGCCGCAACGATGTTGAAGGTGTCGTCGTCGAGTCCGCTGTCGGCGATGACGAGGTCGGCGGTCTCGGTGACGGTCGCGTGCTCCAGGCGGCGGTGCAGGTGGCAGGCGTGCTCGGCGAGGTTCCGCTCCATGCTGACGGGCAGGTCGGAATCGTCGGGAGCGGTTGGTCGCGTCTGGTCCATGCCCGCCACGATGTCAGTCGGGGGAGGAGATGCCGAGTGATTAACTGATCGTTTCGGAATGACTTCGAAGGTGCCGGAGGCAGACGATGCTGCAGGCCAGGCCGCCGATCCGCTGCTGCACCTGGTGTCACAGGTCATCGCTAGGTTGGTGTTCCTTGCAGGCCGATTGTGCCGGTGACCGGACGCAGCACGGGGGTTGGGATGGGTGTCGGAGTCGGAGGCCGGGCGAGCTGGCTACTGGAGCCGCTGGTGGGGGTGGGGCCGCTGCGGTTCGGGATGTCGCCTGAACAGGTAAACGTGGCGCTGGGCGAGGATGCTCCGGCCGGTGTCCTCAGCGGCGCTCTGCGGTCGTGGAGCTGGTACCGCCGGCATGGAGTGAGCGCGATCTTCGGACCGCGGGAGCAACTGGTGGCCGTGGGGATCAATGCGAATAGCGGGCCGCTGGTGCTGTTGGAGGGCGTGGTGCTGGTCGGCCGGGCGCCTTCCGAGGTGCGCGCGGACATCAGCCGCCTGGCGCTGCGGTGCGGGGTGAAGGAGGTGCCGAACGCCGAAGGGGAGCAGGACGTGCCGGCGTGGGGTGTCTCGGTGGGTGCGGTCCAGCAGTGGCTGCCGGATGCCGAGGGCTTCCGGCGACAGTGGCTGGATGCCATGGTCACCGACCTGCTGGTGACCGGGCCCGGCCTGGCCGAGAACCCGTACGGCGACAGGACCGTGGCGAGTTGGCGTAGCAACTTCCGGCGCCCCGACCCCGAACCGGGGCCGTGGACAGTACGGCCCGAGCGGGAGCGGCCGCAGTGGGAGTGTGTGCCGCTGGAGCGGGTGGGGCCGCTTCGGTTCGAGATGACGCCGGAGCAGGTGTCGGCTGCCCTGGGCGGGGAGACGGCTTCTTCGCGCGGCATCTACCATCCCTTCCCCGCAGGCACCCCTTGGGCGACCCAGGGTGACCCTGAGGAGGAGCGACTGGTGGAGGAGCGATTCGAGGCCGCCGGCGTCCGCGCGCACTACTCGGGGTGGGAGCAAGGCCGCGGCCCGCTCCTTGTCGCGGTCACCGCCCTTGGGCGATCCGGCCCCCAGATCCTCCTCGACGGCATCCCGCTCGTCGGCCGGCCGGTCACCGCCGTCGAAGCCGACATCGTCAGGTACATCGCGGACAACGACCTCGGCCTGCGGCTTCCCGTCAGCGGGGACATGGAGATCTACGGCCTCGGCGTGTTCGTGCGTGCCGCCCGTGTCGGTGACGCCGCCATCAGCGAGGCCCGGCTCGGGGCAGAGCAGTGGTACGAGGAGTGATCCTGCCCCTGCTGACCGCTTCAGCATGAGTTGAGCTGCCCTCTTGTACTCGGCGGTCTCGGTCGGCAGGGTACCCGGGGTGCGTGTTGCTCCCGTCCCGGATGACTTGTGGGAGCGGGTGGCTCCGCTGCTGCCGCCCGCTCCCGGACGACGCCATCGACCGAGGCCAGCGTGTGGCCCCGCTTGCACGCCGCACTGCTGACCGAACTGCACCGCGCGGACCTGGCTCCAAGCGCCATGTGATCGTGGACCGTCGCGGCATCCCGATCGCCGTGACGTTCACCAAGTGCCGGGGGGGGAACGCGAAAGGGTCCGGCACCTGTGTGGTGCCGGACCCTTCCGGTGATGGAGCGCCAGGCCCGGGTTGCACGGACTCTTCCTACTGAAAGTAGGACGTGCTCTGGTAGCACCGCTGACGCCTGACGAGGGCTCATGTCCCTCGCGCTGAATGAAATATTAGCAGCTCAGTGCCCGTGCGCCGAATCGGGGCGGCCGGGGCACCGGCCGGAGGGTGGAGCGGGCCGGCCGGTGCGGCGGGGGAGGCGTCAGACGTCGAACTCGCCCGCGCGGATGGCGGAGACGAGGTCGCGCCACTCGGTGGGGGTGAGCTGGGCGATGGCGTCGGGCAGGAAGCTGCTGCGGACATAGACGGCGTCGGTGGTGATTGCTACCTCTGGGCAGTTGCCCGCATTGGAGCACGCGTTGGGTCGAGTCCAGATGAGGTTCTTCATCGAACTGCCTCCGTAGTCCGAGCGCTACAGGTCGAACTCGCCCGCGCGGATGGCGGAGACGAGGTCGTGCCATTCGTCGGGGGTGAGCTGGGCGACGGCGTCAGGCGCGAGGCTGCTGCGGACGTAGACGGCGTCGGGGGCTACGGCTACCTCTGGGCAGCTTGCGCCATCGGGGCAAGCCATGGGCCGTTTCCAGGCGAGGTCCTTCATCGAACTCCCTCGTAGTCCGGGTGCTACAGGTCGAACTCGCCCGCGCGGATGGCGGAGACGAGGTCGTGCCATTCGTCGGGGGTGAGCTGGGCGATGGCGTCGGGCAGGAGGCTGCTGCGGACGTAGACGGCGTCGGATGTGACAGCTACTTCAGGGCAGTTGTTCCCGTCTCCGCACGCGGTAGGCCTTCGCCAGGTGAGTTCATCCACGATGATTCCTCTCACAGGGTCTTCGCTATGCGGGAGATGAGGTCGCGTGACTCGTCAGGGCCAAGCGCTCGGTCTCTCATTGCCGCAATGACGTCCTGATAGTTCTTGAGCTGGTTCACATCGGTCAGGAATGCCGGTGTGCCGATGGAGTCGAGCTGCACGGTGTCCAAGCGGGAGATCGGACCTCGTGCGTACATGACCGCCTGCCCCGCCCCCTTGAAGCCGCCGGCCCGGAACTCCACCACTCGCAGCGTCACGTTGGGGAGTTCTGACAGCGTCAGTAGGTGGTCGAGCTGGGCGCGGGCTACGGCTGCCCCGCCGAACATCATTCGGAGCGCGGCCTCGTGGACGATCGCCTCGTAGGGCATGGGGTTGGCGCGGGTGAGGAGCTGCGCCCTGCCCATGCGGTTCTCCACTCGCGCCTCGATGTTCAGCGGCCGCAATGGCGGATAGACCTCGCGGAATATCTCCCGGGCCGTGTCCTCGGTCTGCATCAAGCCAGGCACGTGGCAGATCTGATAGGTCGCGAGGCCGTGTGCGTGATGTTCGACCTCTGAGATGTCAAGCAGGCCGGTGGAGACGAGTCCACGGTGGTCCTCCCACCAGCCTTTGGACTTGTCTCCGGCCATCGCGGCAAGCGCGTCGACGTAGTCGGAGTCGCCTTCCTCGTACTCGGACGCAAGGGCGATCACCCGATCGGGAGTGACGGCGTACATCCCCTGTTCGATGAGCGTGATCTTCGTGCGATTCAACCCAAGGACGGCGGCGGCCTCAGCGGTGGTTCTACCGGCGGCATCGCGCATCTTCCGTAGCTCGATACCGATTCGCTGCTTGCGAGCGCTCGGAGTGTGGGGCATGGGGCCAAGCATCTAACGCAGCGGTGGTGCGAGTCCAGCCACTCTTTTTAGGGACATGTTCCCAACCGTATGGCACATGTCCCACATCTTGCCCTACAGTCTGTGATGCACCGATCACTGAACGGATCGTCAGTAACGCCGCTCGGGCACCGAAGAACACCCATGTCCAGTGGGTTCGTTCACGGCGACGCATCCGCCGGTCTCACCCTTTCCCCCATCGGGAGACACTGTGCGCAACATCAACTCCCCCTCCCTCACCCTCTCCCGCGACGCCCTCCGCGACGGCATGGCCAGCGCCGGCTGGCCGCCCTCCCTCATCGCGGACGCCGAGCTCGCCATGGTCGAACTCATCGTCAACGCCTGGCGCCACGGCGAGACGACCTCCCCGGTCATCCTCATCGACCACCGCGTCGACACCCTCCGCGTCGCCGTCTCCGACCGCAGTCCACTCCTCCCGAACCTGGGCCCCCACGCCCTCCTCTCCGAGACCGGCCGGGGCCTCCAGCTCGTCGCCGGCCTCACCCACCGCTGGGGTGTCGACCCCCAGCATCTCGGCAAAACCGTCTGGTTTGAGCTGCGGCAGGACGGTGCCGCGTGAGCGCCCACCACCCGATCCACCCCGCCGACCCGGCCCTGCTCCACCTCACCTCGCGCCAGGTCACCGAACTCATCGTGGAACTCCGCACCGAGGGCCGTGAGTTCGGCCTCCTCTGGCCGTCCGCCATCCCCGGTGACATCAACCTCCACGGCCGCCGCCTGGTCGACATCGGCAATGTTCCGGCCAGCACTCTGATCAACCTCCTCGCGCTCATGCGCGAGTACAAGCGCAACCGCGACGTCCGCCACCGGCTGGAGTGACGACACCTTCCCGGGAACAGTCCCGCTCTGTGATCCTGTTCGCATGCTGCTCCCCGACGTCGCCTCGCAGACCGTCCTCATCGAAGTGGTCCGGATCGCGGATCCGAGGAGCGCCTACGGCTCGGACTCCGTCACCGGCGAGGTCCTCACCGTCTGGGATTCCGAGCACCTCCGGCAGGCCCTCGACCTGATGGGCGAGCTGCCGGAGGGCGAACTGCGCCGGTGCTTCGAGCCCGGGTACGGGATCCGGGCGCACGGCCCCGGCGGGCTCCTCTTCGAGGTCTCCTTCTGCTTCAGCTGCCACGGCGTCTGGCTCGCCGGCCCCGGGGTGCCGTCCGACCTCCACGGCATGCAGGCCTTCGACGCCGACAGCCCGCCCGCCCGCGAACTGCTCCACCGCTTCCGTACGTCCGCCGGAAATCCGGCGTGACACCTCGTCCCTGACCGGACCGACCGCACCCCGAGGAGCCGCCATGCCCGTACCGCAGCAGCCCGCCGACCCGTACGCGGCGATCGGCGTCGTGGGCCCCGCCCCCGAAGGGGTCACCCTGCCGCTGCCGCCGGTGTTCGACTCGGTGGAGGAGGAGCGCCGGTACCGCAAGGAGCAACTCGCCGCGGGCTTCCGCCTGTTCGGGCGGTTCGGCTTCTCGGAGGGCGTCGCCGGGCACATCACCGTCCGCGACCCGGAGCACCCGGACCGGTTCTGGGTGAACCCGTTCGGCATGAGCTTCAGCCAGATCAAGGCCTCCGACCTGATCCTGGTCGACCACGAGGGCACCCTGCTGCACGGCACCCGCCCGGTGAACCGGGCCGCCTTCGCCATCCACTCCCAGGTGCACGCCGCCCGCCCCGACGCGGTCGCCGCCGCCCACTCGCACTCGCTCCACGGCAAGGCCTTCTCCAGCCTCGGCATCCCGCTCGCCCCGCTGACCCAGGACGCCTGCGCCTTCTTCGAGGACCACGGCCTGTACAGCGACTACCGGGGCGTCGTGACCGACACCGAGGAGGGCAAGAGGGTTGCTGCCGCGCTCGGCAGCCACAAGGCCGTCATCCTGCAGAACCACGGCCTGCTGACCGTCGGCCAGTCCGTGGCCGAGGCGGTCTGGTGGTTCGTCACCATGGAGCGCTCCTGCCAGGCGCAGCTGCTCGCGATGGCGGCCGGCACCCCCAAGCCGATCGACCGGGAGACCGCGCTGATCACCCGGGGCCAGGTCGGGACCCCGCTGGCCGGCTGGTTCCAGGCCCGCCCGCTGTGGGACCAGATCACCGCCTCGGACCCCGACCTCTTCGACTGACGGCCCCGCCCTCCCCGTCCCCCTCCCCGTCCGCCCACCCCTCGGAGAAGCCCCCCGTGCCCGCCAGCCCCGCCCAACGCAGGCTCCGGATCGCCGTGTTCGGCGCCGGCTCCATCGGCTGCCACCTCGGCGGCATGCTCGCCGCGACCGCCGACGTCACCCTGATCGGGCGGCCGGCGGCGATGGCGGCGATCGACGCGGCCGGGCTGACCCTCACCGGCCCGGGCGGGGCCCGCCGCGAGGTACGGGACCTGACCGCCGCCACCGACCCGGCGGCCGTGGCCGGCGCCGACCACGTCCTGGTCACCGTGAAGTCCGCCGACACCGCGACCGCCGCCCGCGAACTCGCCCCGCACCTCGGCCCGGACACGGTGGTGGTGAGCTTCCAGAACGGCCTGCGCAACACCCGGGCGCTCGCGGCCGCGCTGCCCGGCCACCGGGTGCTGGCCGGCATGGTCCCGTACAACGTGGTGCGGACCGGGCCCGCCGCCGTTCACCAGGGCAGCGGCGGGTCGCTGATGCTGGCGGCGGGGGAGGGCGCCGCCGCCCTCGCCGGGGCGGCCCGGGCGAGCGGGCTCCGGCTGGACCTGCGGCCGGACATGCCGGCCGTCCAGGCGGCCAAGCTGCTGCTGAACCTCAACAACGCCGTCAACGCGCTCTCCGGGCTTCCGCTGCGCGAGCAGGTCGGGCAGCGGGCGTTCCGGCGGTGCGTGGCGCGCTGCCAGCGGGAGGCGCTGGCGGCGTTCCGGGCCGCCGGGGTCGCACCGGCGCGGCTCGGCCCGGTGCCGCCGGGGCTGATGCCCTGGGTGCTTGGCCTGCCCGACGCCCTGTTCCAGCGGCTGGCCGGGGCGAGCCTGCGGATCGACGCCACCGCCCGCTCCTCGATGTGGGAGGACCTCCAGCGCGGCCGCCCCACCGAGATCGACTCGCTCCAGGGCGAGATCGTCGCCCTCGCCGAACGCCACGGCCTCGCCGCCCCCGCCAACGCCCGCCTGATCGCCCTCGTCCGCCGGGCCGAGGCCGCCGCCCCCGCCGCCACCCCCGCCTGGACCGGCCCCGCCCTCCTTGCCCAACTCCCCCCGGCCCGCTGACGGCTGGCGCCCGTCGACCTGGTTGGATCGCCGCATGACGGACTGGTCGCGCCTCCACCACGCCTACGGCTCCGCCGAGGACGTACCCGCCCTGCTGGACCGGATCGCGGCGGAGCCCAGCGCCGAGCTCTGGAACGACCTGTGGTCGGCCCTGTGCCACCAGGGCAGCGTCTACCCGGCCAGCTTCGCGGCACTGCCCTGGCTGGCCGACCTGGCCGGGCGCGGGGACCGGGACCAGGCGGTCAACGCCGTGGTGCTGGCGGGCGCGATCACGGCCGGCGCCGACCAGCTGCACGAGGCGGGCGACGTCCGCGCGGAGCACGCGGCGGAGATCGCCGGACTGCTGGCAGCCGCGAACCGGTACCTGCGGACGGCCACGGACCGCGGGGAGTACGTCCACCTCCTGGAGGCCGTCCTGGGCTTCGAAGGCGTCGCGGGGTGGAGCGAGGACCTGGCCTGGGGGCTCGGGAGCGAGGAGTACGAGGTCTCCTGCCCGGGCTGCGGGGCGGGCCTGTTCATCGTCTTCGGCGAACGCGGCCACTTCTCCACCGGCGAGGACTACGCGCTCGCCGACGGGGACATCGAGACCCGGCCCCTGCGGCCGACCGCCCCCGCGGACCTGGACGGCATCGGGCGGCGCCTCCACGACCTCGCGCTCGCCGACGGACAGCGCGAGGTCGCGCACGCGCTCACCCACGTGTTCGGCGGCGCGACCTGCCCCGACTGCGGGACCGACTTCCCGGTCGCCGACCGGATCCGGGCCGAGGGCTGAGCCGGCTGCCGAGCTGCGACCGCCGGGCGGCGGGCGGCGCTTGCGGGCGGGCGCCGCTCAGTAGTCGAACCAGACCACCAGCCGGACGTTGTCGTCACCGTGCTGCGAGGCGAGGGCCTCCATGACCGTCCAGACCGGCTTCCACTCGCCGTCCTCGCGGACGGCGTCGCGGCGGTCCATCCGCTCGGAGCGGTAGACGACGTCGTCGACCACCCACTCGCTGCCCTCGGGCCAGGTCCGCACCTCGCCCGGCTCCGACCCCGACCCCGGTCCCGGTGTCGGCACCGGTTCGGGAATGCCGAGGGTCTCGCCGAAGCGCCGGTTCCAGGCGCTCTTGCCGACGAGCGTGAGCCCGTCGGGGGTCCGCCGGTACTCGTGGAGCCGGCTGTCGGGTGCCTCCGCCGCCTCGGCCCAGTCCACGGCCCTCACCTCGGCCCAGGTGATCCAGGTGGTGCCGTAGAAGGTGGTCCCGTAGGTGTCCACCGCCGCCCGCACGGTCTGCGAGGCGTCCGGCGGCAGTCCGCGATCGGCGGCCAGCGGGCGGAAGTTGGCGTGGTTGCGGACCCCGAAGAGGCAGCCGAAGGCGTCGTAGTTCCTGGTGGTGTTGAGGAGGTCGAGGGCGACGGCGGCCTGCCAGGCCGGCTTCCCGTCCTCGTCGCGCGGGAACCATGCCCGGCACTCGATGAATCCGTTGATGTCCGTTCCCATGCCGGGCATTCTCCAGGCCGCCCCGCGCGAGAAGTCGGCCCCGCCGACTTCCCGTGCGCTCCCCAGCCGGGCCGACGTCCCGTGCGGCGCCCGCGTCGGCTCAGTCGCGCGGCCAGGGGCGGCCGTCGAGCCGCTCGATGCCGGTGTTGAAGCGGCGCAGGAAGCCGGCGAAGGAGGCGATGTCCTCCTCCGGCCAGTCCGTCATCACGAGGTTCAGTGCCCGTACGTGCGCCTCGCGTTCCGCGTCCAGCCGGCGGCGGCCCTCCTCGGTGAGGCGGAACTTGCGGGCGATGCCGCCGTCCGGGTCCGGGATGCGTTCGAGCAGTCCCGCGCTCTTCAGGGCCGCCGTCTGCCGGTTGAGGGTGGAGACGTCCAGGGCGAAGGCGTCGCTCAGCTGGCCGATGGACATCGGCCCTTCGGCGTCGACCCGGCTGAGCAGGATGTAGGCGCTGCGTTCGAGCTGGCTGCCCTCGGGGCGGGCGTTGACCTGGCTGAGGTCGCGGTGCCGGGCGAACACCAGGAACTCGAGGGCGACCTCGTGCGTGGGGCTGGTCATGTCGAAGTCCCTTCATCACCGCTTCGACCTGCGGGTTCTCCGTGGATCACCCTTCAGTATGCCAGAGGCATGCGCAGCACACATGATGTGCATCGCGCACATCCTGTGTAAGCTGACCGTCTTGTGTTTCATGCACATCGTGTGTTTTGTGCATGTTTCCGCTCTCGAACGCTCTTCGAACGTTCTTCGACTGCTCTTCGACCGCCCGAGGAGGCCCGTCATCAACGGCCCCGCCCCCACCCCCCGCACCGGTCCGATCGTGGCGGTGCTCGCCTTCACCGGCACCGTCGCCGCGATCATGCAGACCCTGGTCACCCCGCTGATCAGCCAGCTCCCGCAACTCCTGCACACCAGCGCGTCCAACGCCTCCTGGGTCATCACCGCGACCCTGCTCTCCGCCGCCGTCTTCGTCCCGATCAGCGGCCGCCTCGGCGACCTCCTCGGCAAGCGGACGATGCTCATCGCCTCCTGCGTCCCGCTGCTGCTCGGCTCGGTGCTGTGCGCGGTGGCCGACTCCGTGGTGCCGATGATCGCCGGACGGGCCCTGCAGGGCATGGGCATGGGCCTGGTGCCGATCGGCATCAGCCTGCTGCGCGACGTGCTGCCGCCCGAGCGGCTCGGCTCGGCGATCGCCCTGGTCAGCGCCTCCATGGGGATCGGCGGCGGCCTCGGCCTGCCGATCGCGGCCGGCGTCGCCGACTACGCCAGCTGGCGCGTGCTGTTCTGGGGCACCGCCGTACTGGCCGTCGTCATCATCGGCCTGCTCTGGGTCATCATCCCGGCCCCGGCCGCTTCCGCTTCCGCGGACGGCCGCCCCGCCACCGGGGGGCGCTTCGACTACGTCGGCGCGATCGGCCTGAGCGTCGGCCTGGTCTGCCTGCTGCTGCCCGTCTCCAAGGGCGGCGACTGGGGCTGGGGCAGCACCCGGACCCTCGGCCTGTTCACCGCCTCCGCCGCGATCCTGCTGCTCTGGGCCCGCTGGGAGCTGCGCGTCACCGAGCCGCTGGTGGACTTGCGGGTCACCGCGCGCCCCCGGGTGCTGCTGACCAACGCCGCCTCCGTCCTGGTCGGCTTCGGCATGTACGCCCAGGCGCTGATCGTGCCGCAGCTGCTCCAGCTGCCGGAGGCCACCGGCTACGGGCTCGGGCAGTCGATGCTGGCGATGGGCCTGTGGATGGCGCCCGGCGGGCTGATGATGATGGTCGTCTCCCCGTTCGGCGGCAAGCTGTCGGCCGCGCGCGGACCGAAGTTCACCCTGGTCGCCGGGGCGCTGACGATCGCCGTCGGGTACGGGCTGGCGCTGCCGCTGATGGGCTCCACCTGGGGCGTGCTGATCGTGACGATCGTCTGCAACAGCGGCGTGGGCCTGGCCTACGGCGCGATGCCCGCGCTGATCATGAGCGCGGTGCCGCTGACCGCGACGGCCTCGGCGAACAGCTTCAACACCCTGATGCGCTCACTGGGCACCTCGGTGTCCGCCGCCGTGATGGGCGTGGTGCTGTCGCAGATGACCGTCACCCTGGGCGGCCACACCCTGCCCTCGGAGGGCGGCTTCCGGGTCGGCCTGGTGATCGGCTGCGGCGTCGCGCTGATCGCGGCCGCCGTCGCCGCCGTCATCCCCGCGCCGCCCGCGTCCCGGCTGCGCTCCGTTCCGGTGCCGGCGGGGGCCGGCGCCGAGGAGGCGGACCAGGCCAAGGCCTGAGCTCCGCCGGTCCTCGAAGCCCCGCCCCGGGCGCGCCGTGCTCGCGCGCCC
>NZ_JBHVEU010000270.1:0-12225 GCF_042802075.1 Kitasatospora sp. NPDC057518 | reverse complement strand
CGCGCACCCCGCCCACCCCTCCGACCCCCGAGTTGAACACGTTCAAAGTCGTGCGCCATGATGAGGATGCGCGAGAACACCCCGCCGCGGCCTGCGGCGAAGGGCGGTCCCGCGCTGCCCCGTCACGCTCCGAACCCCCCTACCCGACCACGGAGTCGACCGTGCGACACCTGCTGCAACGCCACCCCTTCGCGATGCGCACCCGCTTCGCGCACTCGCTCGTCCTCACCTACGCCCTGCCGCCCCGCCTGCTCGCCCCGCTGGTGCCGCCCGGCCTCGCCCTCGACACCTACACCGACCCCGACGGCGCCGAGCACGGCTTCGTGGCCGCCGCCGTCGTGGACGCCCGGGCACTGCGCCCGGCCGCCCTGCCCGCCCGCCTCGGCCGGGACTTCATCCTGACCGGCTACCGGGTCTTCACCCGCTTCCCGACCCCCGGCGGCCGCACCATGCGCGGCCTGCGCATCCTGCGCTCCGACACCGACAGCCGGATGATGGCGCTCGGCGGCAACGCCTTCTCCCGCTACCACTACCGGCATGCCCGGATCGGCACCCGGGTGGTCGACGGGACCCTGGAGTTCAAGGTGGTCAGCGGCGACGGCCGCGCCGACCTGCACGTGCGCGCCGACCTCGGCAGCGCCCCCGCCGCCCTCCCGCCGGGCAGCCCGTTCGCGGACGCCCGCGCCGCGCGCCGCTTCGCCGGCCCGCTGCCCTACACCTTCGAGTACGAGCCGCAGACCCGGTCGATGATCGTGGTCAAGGCCACCCGCGCCCACTGGGAACCCGCCCCGGTGGCCGTCGAGGTGCCCCGGCTCACCTTCTTCGACCACGGCCCGCTGGCCGGCAGCCGGCCGGTGCTCGCCAACGCCTTCCACGTCGCCGGCCTCGACTACGGCTGGCACGCCGGGGAGCGCCGCACCCTCACCGGAGCCGCCCGATGACCGCACCCGCCGCCCCCGCCGCCTCCGTCCCCGCTCCCGCCCCCGGTCCCGTCCCGGACGGCCCCCGCCCGTCGGGTGTGCGCGAGGTCGTCCGCTACAACTGGCCGATGTACGCCGCCGGCGCGTTCACCGTCGTCGCCGGCGGGGTGCTGGCCCGCCGGCTGCCCGGCCCCGCCGCCGCGCTCGCCCGGGCGGCCGCCGCCACCGCCGCCGGGTACCTCGCCCTCGGCACCCTCGCCACCTGGTGCGTCTACGACCGCTCCGGGCTCCACAGCTACGACTGGCTGCCCGCCCTGCTGCCCGACGGCCCCGGCGACCACCTGGTGATCAGCACCGGCCTGGACGAGGCCGGTCGCCCGCTCGCCGCCCGCCACCCCGGGGCCCGCGGACGGCTCGCCGACCTGTACGACCCGGCGCTGACCTCCAGCGGCTCGATCCGCCGCGCCCGCCGCCACGCCCCGCCCGCCCCCGGCGGCATCCCGGCCCGGCCGGACGCCCTGCCCGCCGCGACGGGCACCCTGGACACCGTGTTCGCCGTCTTCGCCGCCCACGAACTACGCCGCCCCGCCGACCGCACCGCCCTGTTCGCCGAAGCCGCCCGCACCCTGCGCCCCGGCGGCACCCTGCTGCTGGTCGAGCACCTGCGGGACGCCGCCAACACCGCCGTCTACGGCCCCGGCGCCTGGCACTTCCTGCCCCGGGCCACCTGGCTCCGGCACGCCGCCGAGGCGGGCCTGCACCCGGCCGCCGAACGCCGGATCGCCGGCCTGGTCACCGCCTTCGCCCTCCGGAAGCCCGCCTCATGACCGGGCCGACCGGACTGGCCGAGGTGACCGCCCTGGCCGAACTGACCGGTACGCCCGGACTCCTCACCCTCGAGGCCCAGTTGCGCCTGGTCGGCGCCGCCCTCGTGACCGCCGGCCTGGTCCACGCCGTCCTGCCCCGCGCCATCGGCTGGCCCGCAGACCTCGCCGGCACCACCCTGCTGACCCGCCAGGTCTCCTACGCCCACCTCTTCTTCATCGGCCTCGCCTGCGCGCTGCTCGGCCTGCTCCCGCTCTGCCTGGCCCCCGACCTGCTCGCCGGCGGCCGGCTCGGCACCGCCCTGCTGGCGGGCCAAACTCTGTTCTGGGGCCTGCGCTGGCTCTTCGAGTTCGCCTACTTCTCGCCCCGCCTGTGGCGCGGCGACCGCCTGCGCACGGTCGCACACCTCGGCCTCTCCGTCCTGTGGACCTGGGTGACGGCGGTCTTCGCGGCCGCCCTCTGGCACACGGTCTAGGATCAGTCCCGACCCCGGCAGCCCACACAACCCCTCAAGGATCATGCGGTGACCGTTGCTTTCCCCCGTGCTCGCGCCGTGCGGTCGGCCCTGTCGGCCGGCGTCGTCCTGCTGGCGGCCACCTCCTGCTCCGGTTCGGCCGACGCCCCGCTGACCAGCGCCCAGGCCAAGCAGAAGACCGACACGTACTTCACCGAGATCTTCCTCGCCTTCCCGAAGCCGATCTCGCCGGTCGTCGACCGGGACGCCGAGGAGAAGTGCTTCAAGAAGGACGCCCCCTCGGAACCGGACGGCCGGGTCAAGGCCGTGACGTACCGCTTCCTGCGGGACATCCCGGCCGACCACCACGACACGATCTTCGACACCTTCCGCGGCCACCTCGTCGTGGCCGGGTTCAAGGTCACCGACAGCAGGCCCGGCGTGATCGTCCTCACCAACCCGGACAACGGCTTCAAGGCCTCCATCTCGGACGGCGACAACTGGCCCACCACACTGGTCGTCGGCTTCGAGTCCCCCTGCGTCTGGCCCAACGGCACCAAGCCGCCCACCGGCTGAGCCGGCCGCACCGCCCCCGCGGCTCTCACGCCCCCAGGTAGCGCAGCACCGCCAGGACCCGCCGGTGGCCGTCCACGTCCACCGGCAGGTCCAGCTTGGCGAAGATGTTGCCGATGTGCTTGTTCACCGCCGCGTCGCTGATGAAGAGTTCAGCCGCGAGCGTGGCGTTGGAGCGGCCCTGGGCCATCAGCGCCAGCACCTCGCGCTCGCGGGCGCTGAGGCGCTCCAGCGGGTCGTGCCGCAGCCGGACCAGCTGCTGGACCACCTCCCGGTCCACCACCGTCCCGCCGCCGGCCACCCGTTCCAGGCCGGCCATGAAGTCGGCGACCGCGCCCACCCGCTCCTTCAGGAGGTAGCCGACGGCCCGTCCGCCGTCCGAGTCCAACAGCCGTGTCGCGTAGGACTGTTCGACGTACTGGCTGAGCACCACCACCGGCAGCCCGGGGTGCTCCCGGCGCAGCCGGACGGCGGCGCGCAGGCCGTCGTCGCGGTGGTCCGGGGGCATCCGGACGTCCGTGACCACGAGGTCGGGCCGCTGCGTGCGCACGGCGGCGGCCAGGGCGTCCGCGTCGCCGACGGCGGCGAGGACGTGGTGCCCGAAGCGGTGCAGCAGGCCGATCAGTCCCTCGCGGAGCAGGACGGCGTCCTCGGCGACGATCACCCGAAGCGGCACGGTATCTCCACGTGGAGCAGGGTCGGGCCGCCGTCCGGGCTGGACACCCGCATCCGGCCGTCGACGGCGGTGAGGCGGTCGGCGAGCCCGGTCAGCCCGCTGCCGAGCGCCGGGTCCGCGCCGCCGCGGCCGTCGTCGGCGATCTCCAGGACGAGCAGGTCCGCGTGGTAGCGGCCGGAGACCCGGGCGCGGCCGGCGCCGCTGTGGCGGGCGATGTTGGTCATCGCCTCGCTGATCAGGTAGTAGACGCCGGTCTCCAGCTGCCGGGGCAGCCGGACGGGCAGGTCCAGGTCGACGGTGACCGGGATCGGGAACCGTCCGGCCTGCTCCCGGACGGCGGCGGCCAGCCCGTGGTCGGCCAGCACCGGAGGGTTGAGGCCGCGTACGATCCGGCGCAACTCCTCGTGAGCGGTGCCGAGTTGCTCCTGCGCCCGGGCCAGCTGCGGGCCGAGCGGTGAGCCCGGCGGGACGTCCAGGTGCATCAGCCCGAGGGTCATCCCCAGCGAGACCAGCTGCTGCTGCGCGCCGTCGTGCAGGTCCCGCTCGATCCGCTGCCGCTCGGCGTCGAAGGCGTCCACCAGTCGCGCCCGGGAGGCCTTCACCTCCCGCAGCCGCGCGCCCAACTCCGCGTCGCGCGGGGCGAGCAGGGTGCGGGCGAGGGCCGCGCGGGCGCCCGCCCAGGAGGTCACCGTGTACGGCGAGGCGAGCAGCACGAGGGCCCCGAAGACCGACCACGGCCAGGTGGCGCCGTCGAGCGACGAGAAGCAGAGCGCCGGCACCCCGAAGGAGAAGAGCAGCACCAGCAGGTCCAGCCACCACAGCGCGGCGGCCGAGAGCAGGGTGAAGCCCAGTTCGCGCCAGGTCACCGGTTCGGTCAGCCGGGTGGCCGCCCAGGCGCGCGGCCCCGGGGCGTTCGGCGCCCGGTGCGGGTCCTCGGCCGGGTCCAGGTCCACCAGCCGCAGCCGCCACCGCTCGACGGCCGCGACCGCCACCGCCGACAGCACCACCCCGACCAGCGGCGCCACCCCGACCAGCACCACCAGCAGCACCGCCCCCGCCACCAGTCCGGCGGCCAGCACCACCAGCGCCGCGGCCCCCACCAGCACCCCGCTGGCCAGGTACGCCAGCGAACGCCACGGCCACGCGGAGCCGAGGAAGCTCAACGGCCGTTGGGCCATCGCCTGCCATGCCGTTCTCGGACGCATGCGAAGAACGATAGTGGGGTGGTCCGTCGGGCGGGGTAGTGCAGGCACTACCTTCCCGGTGGTGCCCGGATCAGTGCCCCCGGTCCGCGGGTCCGCTGGAATCCTCGGCATGACGAACCATCGGGAACCCAGGGCGGAGCGGGGCGCCGCCGAACCGCACGGCGTGGTGGAGCTGCACGACATCCGCAAGGTGCACGGCAGCGGCGAAGGGGCGGTGACCGCGCTCGACCGGGTCACGCTCGGCTTTCCGCGCGGCACCCTGACCGCGATCATGGGGCCCTCCGGCTCCGGGAAGTCCACGCTGCTCCAGTGCGCCGCCGGACTGGACCGGCCCACCGGCGGCCGGGTGCTGCTGGCCGGCCTCGACCTCGGCGCCCAGAGCGAGCGCCGCCGCACCGAACTGCGGCGCGGGCGGATCGGCTTCGTGTTCCAGGCGTACAACCTGGTCGAGTCGCTGACCGCCGCCCAGAACGTCGAACTGCCCTCGCGCTTCGCGGGCCGCCGGAAGGGCGGGGCCGTCGGCCGCGAGGAGGTGGCCGCCGCGCTGCGCGCCGTCGGGCTGGCCGAGCGCGCCGGGCACCGGCCGAGCCGGCTCTCCGGAGGCCAGCAGCAGCGCGTCGCCCTGGCCCGCGCCCTGGTCACCCGCCCCGACGTGCTCTTCGCCGACGAGCCCACCGGCGCCCTGGACACCCGGACCTCCGGCGAAGTCCTGCGCCTGCTGCGGCGGTTGGTGGACGAGCAGGCACAGACCACGGTCATGGTCACCCACGACCCGGCAGCCGCCGCCGTCGCCGACACCGTGGTCTTCCTCCAGGACGGCCGGATCGCCGACCGGCTGGACCTCGACGGCGACCACGCCCGCGCCGCCGCCGTCGCGGCCCGCATGGCCCGGCTGGAGGCGTGATGCTGATCGTCGCCAACGTCCGTGAGCGCTGGTCGAGTCACCTCGCGTGCTGGCTCGCCGTGCTGGTCGGCGTCGGGCTGATCACCGCCACGCTGACCGTCCACGAGTCCGCCCGGCCCGCCGTCCAGCCCCGCCTCTCCGCCGCCACCGCCCTGGTGCTCCCGCCGCAGGCCACCGGCCGCGGCGGCAGTGCCGAGGACCGCGTCCCGTGGAACGCCGCCGAGGCGGGGGCCCTGACCGACCGGCTGCGCGCGGCGCCCGGCGTGGCGGCCGCCGTGGTGGACCGCGCCTTCTACGCCCAGGCCGTCCGGGACGACAGGCCGGTCCCCGACGAGGGCGCGGCCGAGGCGGGCCACGGCTGGTCCTCGGCGCGGCTGGCCTCCTACCGGCTGCTCACGGGCCGGGGGCCGGAGGCCGCCGACGAGGTGGTGGTCGACCGGTCCCTCGGCGTCCCGGCCGGCGCCCGGCTGACCGTCAACCTCACCGCCGGGCGTACCGAGTTCACCGTCGTCGGCACGGTGGACGGCCCCGGGTACTACCTCAGCGACGCCGCCGCCGCGCAGCGCGACCCGGGCGTCCGGACGATCGCCCTGCTCCCCGCCCCCGGCACCCCGCCCGCCCGCCTGGCCGCGGCCGCCCGTACGGCCGTCGGCGACCGGGCGGCCGTGGTCACCGGCGACGGCCGCGCCGCGCTCCAGCCCCGCCACGTCGAGCACCGGCGCTTCCTCGGCACCCAGGTGATCGCCGCGCTGGCCACCCTCGGCCTGTTCACCACCGGCTTCGTGGTCGCCTCGATGCTCGTCCTCGCCACCGGCCTGCGGCGGCGCGAACTCGGCCTGCTGCGCGTCCTCGGCGCCACCCCGGGCCAACTGCGCCGGATGGTGCTCGGCGAGGCCGCGCTGGTCGGTCTGCTCGGCTCGGCGGCGGGCTGCCTCGCCGGGCTCGCGGCCGCCCCGCTGCTGCGGGACGCCCTGCTGCGCCTGGACGTCGCCCCGCCGGGGCTCACCGTGCGGGTGACGGCCTGGCCGCTGCTCACCGCCGCCGCGACCGGCGTCGGCGTCAGCGTGCTCGGCGCCTGGGCGGCGAGCCGCCCCGCCGCCCGGGTGGCGCCACTGCAGGCACTGCGCGAAAGCCACACGGGGGAAGGGCAGTTGGGCCGCACCCGGCTGATCGGCGGACTGGCGGTGCTCGGCCTCGGCACCGGCTGCGCGGTGCTCACCGCGACCGCCGCCGCGGACCGCCGGATCAGCCTGGCGATCACCGCCACCATGCTGCTGATCGCGGCCGCCGCCCTGCTCGCCCCGGTCCTGGTCGGCCCGGTGGGCCGGGTGGTGACCGCACCACTGCGACGGCTCGGTACGGCCGGCCCGCTGCTGCTGCGGGCCGGGCTGACGGCGGGCGCGTCCCGCGCCGCCGCGGCGGCGGCACCGGTGATCGCGGCGGTCGGCTTCGCCGTGCTGCTCAGCGGCGCGGTGGAGACGATGCGGGCGGCCTACCCGGCCGGCCAGGCGCTGCGGCTCTCCGGCCAGGCGATCGTCACCAACGACGGAACCCCGGGCCTCACCGACGAGGCGGCCGACGCCCACCCGGTCGGCAAGGCCGCCCTGCCGACCCGCGCCTTCGTCCACCGCGCCGACGGGACGACCGTCGTGATCGACGCCCTCGGCTCCCGCGACCCGGCCTGGAGCCGGCCCGGCGAGGCGGTGCTGGGAACGTCCATGGCGCGTTGGCTGGGCGTGACGGCCGGGCAGCGGTACCCGGTCCGCTTCGCCGACGGGGCGACCGTCCCGCTGCTCATCGCCGGGATCCTGCCGGACGACCCGGCCCGCGGCGACTTCGTCCTCGCCCGGAGCCTGGTCCGCGGCCACGACCCGGCCGCGCTGGGCGACGACCTGTTCGTCCCGGCGGAGGCGGATCCGGTGGCGGTCGTCCCGGGGACGGCCGTCCACGACGCCGTCCGCTACGCCCTGGACGACTACGACACCGACGCCCGGCTGACCGACAGCCTGGCCGCCATGCTGATCGCCGTGGCCGTCGGCTACAGCGCGATCGCCACCGCGAACAGCACCGCCCTGTCCGCCCACGGTCGGCGCCGCGACCTCGCCGTGCTGCGCTCGACCGGCGGCACCGTCCGCCAACTGGTCCTGCTGGCCGCGGGCGAGGCGGCCGTGGTGACCGCGATCGGCACCCTGCTGGGACTGCTGGCCACCCTCCCGCCGCTGGCCGGTCTCGCCTCCGGCCTCGCCCAGAGCACCGGAGCCCCGGTCACGCTCCACCTGGACCCGGCGGCGCTGGCCTCCGTGGTCCTCGCCTGCCTGCTGCTGTCGGGGACGACCGCCGGCCTGGTGACCTGGCGGGTGCTGCGCCGGGCCTGAGGAACCGGCCCCGCGGGGCCTCGGTGCCTCAGGGGTTGGCCGGGAGGGCCGGGGCGCGGCGGGGCTGGGGTGGGAGGGGGAGGGTGAGGGCTTCGCGGGAGGCGGGTGGGAGGGCGAGGGCGGAGGCGGTTTCGGCGGGGAAGGGGTGGAGGCCGAGGAGGGCGGTGGTGAGGCGGGTGGTGGCGCGGTGCCAGTCGGGGAGGCGCTGGAGCATGGCGTGGCCGCTGCCGGTGACGGTGTAGCCGCAGACCCGGGCGCCCGCGGCGCGGCTGCGGGCGGCGAAGGCGCGGGTTTCGGCGGGCGGGGTGACGGTGTCGCGGTCGCCGTGCAGCAGGAGGACGTCCCGCCCGGCGAGTTGGTCGCACGGGTCCTCGGGCGGGCACCACGGTGCGAGGGCGACCAGGCCGGTGACGGAGGGGTGTCCGCCGGCCTGGAGGGCGGCGCGCCCGCCCATCGAGTGGCCGACCAGGACGGTCGGCACCGGCCCGAGCAGCGCGGTGAGTTCGTCGAGCGCGGCGGTCGCGTCCCGTGCGGCGTCGGCCCGTTCGCCGTTCCAGCCGCGGTGGCGGTAGCGGACGGTGCCGATGGCCACCCCGTCCCGCGCGGTCGCCCTGGTGAGCGCGCGCAGGAAGCCGTGCATCCGCAGCAGCGGGAGGTTGAGGCGCCCGGGCCGGGCGACGTTGTGCTCCTCGCCGCCGTGCAGGACCAGGACGGCGGCCCGGGCCGCTTCCGGTCGGACCCGCCAGTGCAGCGCCCGGTGGTCCACCGCGTGCTCCGCCGCCGTACCGCCCACTTGCCGCACCGTCCCGTCCGTCCCGCCCCGTGGCCCGTCCCCCCGGACCGCCACTGTACGCGTGCGGACGGCCGGAGCATTCACCCGAGGGGACCATCCCGGACACCGGGCGCGCGCGGCCGGGGCGGGCGCCTGCTATCCACGAAGGGTGGGGGGCCGAAGCGCCCGCTCGTGGCGCCGTGTCACCGAGTGGAGGACTCCGTGGCTCAGCAGCTCGCACTGTCCGTCGATTTCGGGTCGGGCTTCACCGAGGCCTGGTCGAAGATCGCCAAGGTCATTCCGCAGTTCATCGCCTTCCTGGCGATCCTGGTCGTCGGCTGGTTCGTGGCCAAGGCGATCGCCAAGATCCTCGACCGGGTGCTGCGCAGGGTCGGCTCGGAACGGGTCGCGGAGCGGTCCGGAGTGGCCGCCCACCTGCAGGGTTCCAAGTACGACATGACCGGCATCATCTGCAAGGTCGTGTACTACATCGTCCTGCTGATGGCCCTGCAGCTGGCGTTCGGCGTCTTCGGCTCGAACCCGATCAGCACGATGATCCACAGCATCGTCGCCTGGCTGCCGCGCGGCATCGTCGCCGTGGTGATCGTGGTGGTCGCGATGGCCATCGCCAACGCGGTGCGCGACATCGTGGGCAGCACGCTCTCCGGCGCCTCGTACGGCCGGACGGTCTCCACCCTGGTCTGGGCGTTCATCGTCGGCCTCGGCGTGATCGCCGCGCTGGGCCAGGCCGGGATCGCCACCTCGATCACCGGGCCGGTCCTGATCGCCGCGCTCGCCACCATCGCCGGTGTGCTGGTGGTCGGTGTCGGCGGCGGCCTGATCATCCCGATGCGCCAGCGCTGGGAGCGGTGGCTGGACGGCGCCGAGCGGGAGACCGCCCGGCTGCGCGGCACCGCCTACCAGGCCGGCCGCTCCGACGCGCTGTCCAACCAGCCGGTCCGGCCGACCACCCAGACCGGTCCGGGCACCCCGCCCGCGCCGGGCATCGAGGGCGACCAGAACCGGTAGCCCGCCGTACCGGGCGGTCCGGGAGGGCCTGCCGGGGCTCAGACCCCGAGCAGGCCCTGCTCGCGGACCAGCCAGCAGATCGCGGTGAGCCGGATCACGGCGTAGTCGTGGCCGACCGGCTCCCGCCAGCCGATCTCGGCGAGCGCGTCCAGGAAACCCAGCGCGTAGTCCGACAACTCCTCACGGTCCAGGGGCCGGGGCGCGAGCTCCGGCCCCTGCGCGTACAGCAGCTCCCGCAGCATCGCCGCGTGCTGGTCGACCGCCGCCACGAAACCGGGCTCGAAGGCGAACTCGGCCAGCCGGGGCGTGAAGGCCGTCACGATGCCGGGCAGCGGACAGCCGGCCGGCTCGTCGGGGGAGCGCCGGAAGGACTCGTCGGGGGTCGCGAACATCCGTCCACGGTAGGCGACCCTCCGAGCGGGAACGGGCGCCCGTGACGGATCCGTACTGAGACCTTGGCCACCCCTGCCGCCCCACCCGGCCGGATCGGAAACCGTCCGTGGCGCGGCGGACGCGCTGTGCCGATCACCGGTCGGTCCGTACCAGAATGGCCGGCATGGATCTCCGCGTCTTCACCGAACCCCAGCAGGGTGCGAGTTACGACACCCTCCTCAAGGTCGCCCGCACCGCCGAGGAGCTCGGGGCCTTCAGCGCCTTCTTCCGCTCCGACCACTACCTGAAGATGGGCGACGTCGACGGCCTGCCCGGGCCCACCGACGCCTGGATCACCCTGGCCGGCCTCGCCCGCGACACCAGCACCATCCGCCTGGGCACCCTGATGACCGCCGCCACCTTCCGGCTGCCGGGCGTCACCGCGATCCAGGTCGCCCAGGTGGACGCGATGAGCGGCGGCCGGGTCGAGTTCGGCCTCGGCGCCGGCTGGTACGAGGCCGAGCACACCGCGTACGGCATCCCCTTCCCGAAGGAGAAGTTCGGGCGGCTGGAGGAGCAGCTGGCGATCATCACCGGGCTGTGGAACACCAAGCTCGGCGACACCTTCGACTTCGCCGGCGAGTACTACACGCTGACCGACTCGCCGGCCCTGCCCAAGCCCGCCCAGGAGCACGTCCCGGTGCTGGTCGGCGGCCTCGGCCCCAAGCGCACCCCGGCCCTGGCCGCCCGCTTCGCCGACGAGTTCAACCTGCCGTTCGCCTCGGTGGACGACACCGCGGCCCAGTTCGGCCGGGTCCGCGCCGCCGTCGAGGCGGCCGGGCGCTCCGCCGACGACCTGGTCTACTCCAACGCCATGGTGGCCTGCGTCGGCCGCGACGACGCCGAGGTCGCCCGCCGGGCCGCCGCGATCGGCCGCGAGGTCGACGAGCTGAAGGAGAACGGCCTGGCCGGCACCCCGGACGAGGTGGTCGAGAAGATCGGCCGGTACGCGGCGGTCGGCAGCGAGCGGTTCTACCTCCAGATCCTCGACCTGGACGACCTCGACCACCTGGAGCTGATCGCCTCCCGGATCGCCCCGCAGCTGGGCTGACACCCGCCGCCGGGCCTCGGCGCCGCCACGCTCCGGGCCCGGCCGTGGTCGTCCGTACCCGCTCCGACCTCCGCCCTTTACTCGTTCTTGGGAATGAGCGATGCTCCTCGAAGGGGAACGGCGGGGGGAGACCGGGTGAGTGGGACGCGAACGGTGCGGACGGCGGCGGCGCCGAGGGTGCCGCCGCCGCGCACCGCCGGGGAACGGGTCGTCCTGCCCGCCTCCTACGAGCCGTCCGAACCGTCCGCGCCGCACGACCCGAGCGCCCGGCACGAGCTGCGCGGGCCCGGGCCGGCGGTCCTGCGCTACCCGGCCGGGGACCTGCTGGTCGTCACCGGCCTGCCCGGCAGCGGCAAGAGCACCCTGATGCGCCGCTGCGTCCGCGCCCCGCTGATCGACTCCCAGCTCGTCCGCGAGGAGTACGCGGCCCGGCTGCCCGGCCGCCTGCCGTACGCGCTCTACCGCCCGCTGGCCCGGCTCGCCCACTACCTGCGGTTACGCCGGGCCGTGCTGGACGGCGGGCCGCTCGCGGTGCACGACTGCGGCACCCAGCCCTGGGTGCGGGCCTGGCTGGTGCGGGCCGCCGCCCGGCAGGGCCGCCGGGTGCACCTGCTGCTGCTCGACGCCGACCCGGCCGAGGCGCTGGACGGGCAGCGGCGGCGCCGGCGCGGCGTCTCGCGCTACGCCTTCGCCCGGCACCAGGCCGCCGTCGCCCGGCTGCGCCGCCGGATCCTGGAGGCCGGACGGCTGCCGGCCGGCTGTGCGTCGGCCGTGGTACTCGACCGGGCCGCCGCGCGCGCCCTGCGGGGGATCGACTTCACGGCGTCGTAGTCTCGGCGGGTCCGCGCCGGGCGCCGGCGGGTCCGGCCGGAGCAGGCCACGGGCGCGGCCGACACCCCGTCAACTCCCCTGTCAGGAGCGCTGATGCGCCGTACTGCCCGGGTGCGCTCGCGTGCCCCACGCCTGTTCCCCTGCGCCGCCGCGCTGGTCGCCGCGGCCGGTCTGAGCC
>NZ_JBHVEU010000269.1:0-12265 GCF_042802075.1 Kitasatospora sp. NPDC057518 | reverse complement strand
GCCCGGGGCCCGGTGCGGGCGCGGCGGGATCAGCCGTCGCTCTCCGGCGAGGGCAGGTAGGCGCCGGGCACGTCGTCCGGCGCGAGGATCGTGCTCTCCCCCGGGTACGGCGCGGTCCAGTTGTGCGTCTGGTACCAGACCAGGTGCTCCATCTGCGCCGGGTTGGCGTGGTCCGCCACGGCGTTCGGGCCGGTCAGCCGCTGGTGCGACTTCCAGGCCTCCCACCGGTCCACGACCGGCTGCTGCGCGGCCGGCGGCGCGGTCGTGACCGGCGCCGCCGCCCGGAGGTCCTGCTCCCCGGGGACGTCGAGGCCGCAGGAGGGCGGCGTCTTCAGGCCGTCGGTCAGCGAGGTCCGGTTCGGCACCGCGGTGAACGGCGTGTAGTCCGGCCGGTCGGTGAAGGCCCCGGTCATCGGGCTGGCCGCGCTGTCCTTCTGGTTCATCGGGTGGATGCCGAGGATCTGCTCGATGGTGCGGACCATCGTGATCTGCGAGTAGTAGCGGCTGTCCACGGCCCCGTGCTGCGCCCAGGGGCTGATGATCTGGATCGGGGCGCGGTGGCCGTCCACGTGGTCGAGGCCCGCCTGGGAGTCGTCCTCGACGACGAAGATCGCCGAGTCCTTCCAGTACGGGCTGTGGGTGATCTCGTCGACGATCCGCCCGGTCGCCAGGTCGTTGTCGGCGACCTGCGCGGCCGGGCTGGCCGGGCCGCCGGTGTGGTCGCTGGACAGCCAGAGCATGTTGAGGTTCGCCGGGCCGTTCCGCTCGAAGTCCTGCTTCCAGACCTGGTAGCGGTACAGGTCCGGCACGTCGGTGTCGAACCTCGGGAAGCCGGGCACGGAGACGCTGTTGAGCGAGGGGATCGGCGAGGAGGACTTGAGGGCGTAGGCGCTGCCCTGCCCGGTCGCGTCCATGGTCCTGGCGTCGCAGTACAGGTTCTGCCAGGTGGCGTCGGCGGGCTTGTCCAGGAACTGGTGGAACTCGCCGAAGTCGCGCACGGTCTTCCCCGCCGCCTGCGCGCCCGTCCACAGGAAGCCCGAGCGCTGGTGGCCCAGGGCGTCGTCCTCGGTGTCGTAGCTGCGCTCGTACTCGCCCGCCGAGGACTCGGTGTACTCCGGGTTGTCCGCCTGCATCAGCCAGTTGTGGCCCTCGGCGGAGTTGGTGCCGATGTCGTAGGTGTTGTCGTAGAGCCCGAACTGCTCGGCCAGGGCGTGCTGGTTGGGCGTCACGGCGGCGCCGAACTGGGCCAGCTTCGGGTCGCCGTCGCCCTCGGCGACGTCGCCGAAGACCTGGTCGTAGGTCCGGTTCTCCTTGACGATCAGGAAGACGTGCTTGATCGGCGACGGGTCGCCGATCCGCTTCGGCACCACCTCCTCCTTCGCCTTGTGGCCGTTCGCGAGCTTGACCGCGTTGTTGGTCCAGCCGTTCTGCTGGAACACCTTGGCGGTCTGCGCGCGGATCACCTTGTCGCTCGGCAGCGTGAACCGGGTGAGGCTGGAGGTGGTGTCGTGGGTCTTGTGGGCGCCGGTGCTGTTGGGCCGCCGGGCGTCGATGCCACGGGTGTTGGAGACGATCACCTCCGAGCCGACGGTGGCGACCTCCGCCGGGAAGTAGTCCGTGGGCAGCAGGCCGACGTAGCTGACCGGCTCCTGCGCGCCGGCGAAGCGGTAGACGGCCACCGCGTTGGCCCGGCCGAGGGTGACCAGCAGCCGGCCGTCCTCGGTGAGCGTCACCGCGGTGGGCTCGTAGCCGACGGAGGCCTCCGGCCACGGCTTGGTGGAGACGGTCTGGACGACCTTGTCGTGCGCGGTGTCGATCACCGACACCTCGTCGCTCGCGGTGTCGGCGACGAACAGCACCCCGTTCTTCGCGTACAGCGCGGTCGGGTGCAGGCCGACGGCGATGGAGCCGACGGCGGCGGCCGGGTCGGCGAGGTCGATCACGCTGACCGTGCCGGTGGTGGTGGCGGCGGTCGCCGGGTCGGCCGGGACCTGGGTGCCGTAGGAGTTGATCGTGGTGTCCCCGGCGGTGGCCGTACGCCCGCCCTCGTTCGAGACGTACAGTTTCCCGCCGACCCGCACCACGCCGCGCGGCGCGTTGCCGACCGTCCAGCTCCGCTGGACCGCGCCGGTCGCCGCGTCGATCGCGACCACCCGGTTCTGCCCGTTGACGGCGGCGTACACCGTCGAGCCGTCGGCGGAGAACACCGCCCCGGAGGCCAGCGCGTGCTTCTCGCCGTCCGCCGGGATCTTCACCGCCACCGGGGCGGCGAGGGTGCCGTCGGGCTGCACGGTGAACCGGGTGTAGCCGTCCAGCTGGCCCAGCCACAGCTGCTTGCCGTCCGGCGAGTAGACCGGGGACTCCTGGCCGACCGAGCCGTTGGGGATGCGCAGTTCGTCCGCCTTGTTGGTGCCGACGCGCTGCTTCACCTTGCCGGTCCTCAGGTCCACCACGACCAGCGCCGCGTCGCCGTCGGTGACGGCGGCGGCCAGGTGGGCGCCGTCCGGGCTGACCGTGGAGCCCATGATCTTGCCGTTGTCCAGGACCTGACGGCTGCCGTACGGGGCGAGGTACTGGTCGCTGGAGATCACCAGCCCGTTCTCGGTGGTCTGGCCGACCTGGTCCTCGTCGAACTGGTGGGTGCTCGCGAAGGCCGTGCCGGTGGCCACGGCCACCGCCGTGACACAGGCGGTGGCGAGTGCGGCCTTGCGGCCCACCCGGCGGCCCAGGAGGACCACGTGGGCGTTCCGGCTGCGTCGACGACGCGTTACCTGCATGGCGTCAGCCCTTCGTTGAGTTCGTCGTGCTGGTGGGGGAAGCGAGCAGTGCGACCTGGCCGTCGAACTGCCAGAGCGGGTTCGGCGCGTCCCCGGTCGGGGTGCGCACCAGGAAGTAGCCGTTTACTTCCTTCGGGCCGTCGCCGTCGGCCGTCAGCCGTCCGTCCGAGGCCACGTCGAGCTGGTAGACCGCCGTCCCGGGCGCGTCCGTGCCGGGCAGGTGCCAGGTGACCACGCAGCGCCAGTCGTTGCCCGGGCCCTCCGGCTCGACCTGGCCGTCGCCCCGCCGGCAGTCCGCGGTGGCCCGCAGGTCGGCCTCGGTCACGGCGGGGCGGTGCAGCTGCTCGGTCTGCAGCCGGTACAGGTGCGCGAACACGGTGGCGACCTCCTGCTGCACCTTCGCCTGCGTGATCCCCGAGCCGCTGGAGGGGGTGGCCACCGCGAGCGCGCCGGTGGTCAGCGCGAGCAGCCCGGCCAGCGGCAGCACCCCGGCGAGGAGCGTGCGGCGCCCCACCCCGTCCTCGCTGCCGGTGGTGAAGTCCCGCCGGACGAAGAGCAGGTAGGCCGCCGCGGTGGCGGCCGCCGCCCAGAGCAGGGCGACCGCGACGGCGATCAGCGGCTCGTCGAGCCGGCCCGGGTCGGCGAACAGCCCGTTCCAGGCGACGAAGGCGTACCCGGGCAGAGCGAGGCGCAGCGCCACCGGCAGCGGCAGCAGCTGGGCGAGCTGCATCGCGACCGCCGCCAGCGCGGGGACCAGCAGCCCCATCGGCGAGCGGCCCAGCAGGACGGAGCCGAGCAGTCCGAGCGCCGCCAGGGCCAGGGTCGGCGCCAGCGCGCACGCCCAGGCCAGCAGGACGCTCACGGCCGCGTCCGACGGCGCCAGCAGGTGACCGTCCACGCCGACCAGCGGCTCGTCGCCGACCGCCGCCAGCCCGCCGACGGTGCTCGACGCCGCCAGGCCGGCCGTCAGCAGCACGATCACGGTGGCGCCGGCCAGCGCCTTCGCCGCGAAGATCCGCCGCGGCGAGCGGACCGTCACCAGCAGGTGCCGCCAGGTCCCGAGCCGGTCCTCGGCGGCGAACACGTCGCCCGCGACCACCGAGGTCAGCAGGGGCAGCGCCCACGAACCGGCGAAGCCGAGGACCACCAGCGGCCCGGCCCAGCCCGTGGCGTGCATCCAGCGGCCGAACAGGGTGTCGGAGGGCAGCGTCCCCTGCTGGGCGACGGCGGCCGTGAACAGGCCCGGCGCGCTCCAGCAGGCCAGCACCAGCAGCCTGATCCGCCACTGGGAGAGCAGCTTGACCAGCTCGAAGCGGTACACCCGGCCCACCGGCACCGGGCGCTCCCCGGGGGCGACGCCGGCGGCGGCCGCCGCGCGTCCGGCCGTGACCGTGCTCGTGCGCCCGCCCCGCTCGATGACTCCCTCGCCGCGCTCGCTCATCGTCCGTCCTCCTGTTGCTCGGTCAGGGCGAGGAACGCCGCCTCCAGGGGCGGCACCACCGGGGCGACCTCGCGCACCCGGACCTCCGCCCGCACCAGCGCCGCGACCAGTTCCTCGACGGCCGGGCCCGGCGCGCGCACCACCAGCGCCCCGGCCGCGCGTCCCGTCCCGGCCTCCGCCGCGACCCGCACCCCGGCGACCCGGGCGGCCACCCGCCGGGCGGCGGCCGGATCGGAGGTGAGCAGCCGGTGGTCGAGCGCGCGGTCGTCCGCGGCCAGCTCGCCGAGCGGGCCGGAGAAGCGGACCCGTCCGGTCGCCAGGATGGTGACCTCGTCGCAGAGCGCCTCCAGGTCGTCCATCCGGTGGCTGGAGAGCACCACGGTCACGCCGTCGGCGGCGAGCCGGCGCAGCGCCCCGTGCACGTGCTGCTTGCCCGCCGGGTCCAGGCCGTTGGACGGCTCGTCGAGCACCAGCAGCCGGGGTTCGGTGAGCAGCGCCGCGGCCAGTCCGAGGCGCTGCCGCATGCCGAGCGAGAAGCCCCGCACCCGGTCGTCGGCGACGTCGCTGAGCCCGACCTCGGCCAGCACCTCGTCGATCCGGCGGGCCCGGCCGTCCTGCCCGCGCAGCGTCGCCAGCGCGGCCAGGTTCCGCCGTGCGGTCAGCGACGGGTAGAGCCCGGGCCCGTCCACGAAGCCGGCCACCCCGGGCGGCGCGGGCCGGGCCCGGCCGACGGGTCTGCCCAGCACCTCCAGGTCGCCCTCGTCGGCGGCGGCCAGTCCGAGCAGCAGCCCGAGCAGCGTGGTCTTCCCGGCGCCGTTGGGCCCGGCCAGTCCGTGGATCCGCCCGGGCGCGAGCTCCAGTCCGACGGCGTCGAGCGCGACGACGTCGCCGAAACACTTCGTCAGTGCCCGTGCACGTACGGCAGGTTGGTTTTCCGTCATGGCTCCTTCTCGCGGTTCCCCAGGGAACCTAGGGGGTTGACCGGGCGCCGTCAGGTGCGCCCGGTTGAACTCCGGCGGAACAGCAGCGGCCCGCGCCGTGGCGGTCCTGCGAGCATCCTGCGGGCGCACCGGGTGGAAACCTTCACATGAAAACGGATATCGTTTCGCTGGTCGGGCACGATCCGCCGGGCCCGCGCCGGACCGGTTGCGGAGCCTGGTGAACATGACAAACATGGGCGGAAGGCGAAGCCTCGAATGCGCACGGACACGGCGGGAGTCGGGATGCGAGTGGACGCCGCTCTGGCCGGGACCTGGGTGGACCGCTGGGAGCGCCAGCAGGAGCGGTACGCGGTGGAGCGCGAGGAGCGGTTCACCGTCATCGCCGACGTACTGGAACAGACCGTCGGCCACCGCGCGCGGCCGCTCGTCGCGGACCTCGGCAGCGGCCCCGGCTCACTGTCGGCGCGGGTCGCGGCCCGCCTGCCGCACGCCGAGATCATCGCGGTCGACATCGACCCGCTGCTGCTCGCCCTCGGCCGCGCCCGGCACCCCCGGGTGGCGCGCTGGGTCGAGACCCTGATCGGCCGCCCCGGCTGGATCGGGGACCTCGGCCTCGACCGCCCGCTGGACGCCGTGGTCTCCACCACCGCGCTGCACTACCCGCCGCCGGACGCCCTGCTCGGGATCTACCGCGACCTCGCCGGCGCGCTGCGGCCCGGCGGCGTCCTGGTCAACGGCGACCACCTCATCCCCGAGGAGCCGCCGCTCGCCGAACTCGCCCTCGCGATCGGCCGCCGCCGCGCCCAGCGCAAGGGCACCGGCGCCGCCGAGGACTGGTCCCAGTGGTGGGCCGCGGCCGGGCGGGTCCCCGAGTTCGCCGACCTGCTGACGGCCCGTGAGCGGCAGCTGCCGCCGACCGACGGCCCCGGCAACGGCCTGTCGGCCGCCCGGCACGGCGAACTGCTGCGGGAGGCCGGCTTCCGCCAGGCCGGACCGGTGTGGCAGTACGGCACCAGCTCCGTCCTGGTGGCCCTGCGCTGACCCCGCCCCAAGTGCCCATGCGGGAAGCCGGGTTCCGCATGGGCACAGTCTTTGCGAGGGCGTGACAGAAAGCGCCCTGTTGATCACCCAGGGAAACAGTTACCGTTTCCCTCGGTCGCCGACGTCCCTGCCGCGCACGCCTCACGCCGACTTCTCACGGAGAGCTGGTTTCGCATGCGGTCCTCACCGCTGTATCTCGAACCACGGTTGGAGCCCCCGCTCCGGTCCCTCCTGGCGGAACGCGACCTCCTGCACACCCTGACCGACGCGCTGGGCTCCCCCCTCAACCTGCTCCTGCCCGAGCAGATCGCGGACAACCTGGCACGCTTCCGGGCCGTCTACCGCAAGCACCGCCTCACCGGCCGGATCCACTTCGCCCACAAGGCGAACCGCTCCAGCGCCCTGGTCCGCCGGCTCGCCGCCACCGACGCCGGACTGGACGTCGCCTCGCTCGCCGAGCTCCAGCACGTGCTCGGGGCCGGCTGCCCGCCCGAGCGGATCATGGCGACCGGCCCGAAGAACCGGGAGTACCTCTGGCTGGCGGCCCGCACCGGCGCCACCGTCCACCTGGACTCCCGCGCCGAACTCGACGCCCTGGCCCGCCTCGTACGCGCGCACGCCCTGCCCCCGGTGCCCGTCATGCCGCGGCTGTCGGGCTTCCGGGCGCCGGGCACCACGGTGCTCACCCGGCCGAGCCGGTTCGGCACCGACGTCGCCGAACTCGACGGCCTGCTCGACGCGCTGGAGCGCCACCGGGACGCCGTCGAGACGACCGGGGTCGCCTACCACCTGGACACCACCGCCGTGCTGGAGAAGGCCGTCGCCCTGGAGACCTGCGTCACGGTGCTGAACGAGTGCCGGCGCCGGGGCCTGAACCCCCGCACCATCGACATCGGCGGCGGGTTCGGCGTCAGCTACCTGGCGGACGCCGCCCAGTGGGAGCGGTACACCAGCGAGCTGACCGACGCCGTCCTCGGCCGGCGCCCCGCCCTCACCTGGCAGGGCCACGGCTACGGGCTGCGCGCCGAGTCCGGCCGGCTGCGCGGCGCCCTCGGCCTCTACCCGGCGCACCGCCCGGTGGCCGCCGAGGCCTACCTGGACGAACTGCTCTCGACCCCGGCGCCCACGCTCGGCCGGCCGCTCGGCACGCTGCTGCTGGAGAACCTCTACGACCTGGCGGTGGAGCCCGGCCGGGCGCTGGCCGACCAGTGCGGGGCGACGCTCGCCCGCGTCCTGGAGGTCCGGCACACGCCGGCCGGCGAGCGCCTGGTCCGGCTGGAGATGAACGCCCGGGACGTGGGCCTGGAGGAGCACGGGGTGCTGATGGACCCGCTGCTGGTCCCCCGCCCCGGCGCCCCGGCCGCGGCGGACGGCTCGGAGGGCCCGGACTCGCCGGCCGGACCGGTCGGGGTGTACCTGATCGGCAACCTCTGCCTGGAGACCGACCTGATCACCCGCCGGACGGTCTTCCTGCCCCGCCTCCCCGCCCCCGGCGACCTGCTCGCCTTCGCCAACACCGCGGGCTACCTGATGGACTTCAGCGCCGGCTCGGCGCTGCGCCAGCCCGTCGCGCGCAAGGTCGCCGCGTACCGGCAGGACGGCGCCTGGCGGTGGCGCCTGGACGAGCAGTACTGGCCCGTCGACGTGACGGCGGGCGCGGAACACCGGGGGGACGGACACGCATGAGGTACGACAGCATCACCGACGCCATAGGCAACACCCCGCTGGTCCGGATCGACCCGGCGGTCACCGGCCTGCGGCACATCGACCTGTACGCCAAGCTGGAACTGCTCAACCCCTTCGGCTCGGTCAAGGACCGCGCCGCCTGGAACATGACCCGCGAGGCGATCCCCGGCGCCGTCGAGCGCGGCGACACCGTCGTGGAACTGTCGAGCGGCAACACCGCCAAGGCGCTCGCGCTCATCGCCGGCCTGCACGGACTGCCGTTCAAGAGCGTCACCAACCGGATGCGGGTCCCCGAGATCAAGGACCTGCTCCTGCTGCTCGGCGCGGAGATCGAGGAGCTGCCCGGCCGCACCGAGTGCCTCGACCCGACCGACACCGACGACCCGCTCACCCGCATCCACCGGATGCTCTCCGAGGCGGAGTCCGGCTACCTGCACACCGACCAGTACTACAGCCGGCTCAACCTCGACGCCCACCTCACCGGCACCGGCCCCGAGATCGTCCGGGACCTCGACGGCCGCGCCCCGGACCACTTCATCGCCTGCGTCGGCACCGCCGGCTCCTCCACCGGCGTGGCGGCCGTGCTGCGCGCCCACGACCCGGCCGTCGACGTGCTCGGACTGGTCGCCCACAAGTCCGACTTCATCCCGGGCATCCGCACCATCGACGAGGTGCACGAGGTCGGGCTGTTCGACCCCGCCACCTACGACACCATCGCGACGGTGACCGCCGACCAGGCCATCGACGGCATGCTCACCCTGGTGCGCCGCTGCGGCCTGCCGGCCGGCCCGACCGGCGGCGGCGCCTTCTTCGGCGCGCTGCGCCACCTCCGTTCCGTGGACGAGGAGTTGACACAGCGTCGCTCGGGCGAGCGGCGCACCGCCGTGTTCATCGTCTGCGACCGGGTGGAGAGCTACCTGAGCTACATCCGCAAACGGCGGCCCGAACTGTTCAACCAGCCCGCCCGGCCGAACACGGTGGCCACCGTGACGCCGGCCGAACTGGCCGCCGCCCGGGTCGTCGAGGTCGACGCCGCCCGGAAGTGGATCGCCGAGGAGCGGCCGCTGGTGGTCGACCTGCGCGGACCGGCCGCGTACGCGGCGCTGCACATCGAGGGCTCGGTCAACATCGTCGACGAGCTGTTCGACGAACTCCTGCACGGCGGGCTGCCGTTCGGCACCCGGCAGCCGGTGCTGCTGGCCTGCCCGGTCGGCGAGAAGTCGGCCGTCTACGCGGCGCTGCTCACCCGGATGGGACACCTGGACGCGCGCAGCCTGGCCGGCGGCGTCATCGCCTGGCGCGACGCGGGCGCGCCGCTGGTCCGGGACTGAGCGGGGCCGGCCATGACCACCCCCGACGAAACCCTCGGCGAACTCCACGACTGGCACCGCGCGTTGCGTGACCAGTTCCCCATCGTCACCGGCCACCCCGACCAGGCGTACCTGGACAGCGCGGCCACCTCGCAGAAGCCCCGGGCGGTGCTCGACACCGTCCAGCGCTACCTGACCACCGCCAACGCCAACGCCGGCCGCGGCACCTACACCTGGGCCAACGCCACCACCGCGCTGGTCGACCGCACCCGCACCCGGGTCGCCCGCTTCCTCGGTGACCCGGCCCCCCGGCAGCGCTCCGGCGTCCACTTCGTCAGCGGCGCGACCGAAGGGCTGCGCGCGGTGGCCCGGGACTGGCTCCCCCACCACCTGCGGGATGGCGACGAGATCATCGTGCCCTTCGCCGACCACGAGGCCAACGCGCTGCCCTGGCTGGAGGCCCGACAGCTGCTGGCCGACCGGGGCGTGCGCGTCACGGTGCGCGAACTGCCGTACGACCCGGCCTCGCAGGACTACGACCACCGGGCGCTGGCCCGGCTCGTCACCGAACGCACGGCGTTCGTCGCCGCCACCCACGTGCACCACGTGTACGGCGCCGACATGAACGTCCACCGCATCCGGGCCGCGGTCGGGCCCGAGGTGCCGATCTGCCTGGACGCCGCGCAGAGCGTCGGCCACCTGCCGGTGGACGTCGGCACCCTGGACGTCGACTTCGTGGTCTTCTCCGGGCACAAGGCGCTGGCCCTGCCCGGCACCGGCGCGGTGTGGGCCCGCAACACCCGGGGCCCGGCCTTCACCCCCGGCGGCTGGGCCGGCACGCCCAACACCGCCGGGATCGCCAGCCTGGAGGCCGCCCTGGACTGGCTCGACGCCGCCGGGCCGGACCGCATCCGACGGTGGAACAGCGCGCTGGCCGCCCGGCTCACCGACGGGCTGCGGACCCTGGCCCCGTACGAGGTCCTCGGCTGCCAACGGAGCCTGGCCGCCGACTCCGAGGTCCAGCGGCGCGAGGGCATCGTCACCTTCCGGCACCACGGCATCGGCTCCAACGACCTGGGCTTCATCCTCGCCAGCCACGGCCTGATGGTGCGCGCCGACGGCCACTGCCAGGCGCGGGCCGGCGAGAGCGAGAGCTCGGTGCGGGTCAGCCTGCACGTCTACAACTCCCCGGAGGAGGTCGACCTGCTGCTCTCCGTGCTGCGCGGGCTGTAGCGACCCGCGCGCCGCGCCGGGCCGTCACATCCGCTGGAGGTTGCGCACCAGACCGGTCATCTTCGGCGACGGGGCGACGTTCAACTCCCGCTGGAGGAACGAGCGGTAGTGCTGATAGGAGCGCAGCGCACTGGCCAGGTTCCCCTCGGCGAGGTGCACCTCGACCACGATCCGGTGGGCCGTCTCCCGGACGGGGTCGATGGCGATCGCCGCCAGCGCGGTCTGGAGCGCCGACAAGTAGCGCTCGGCGTCGCAGAGTTGGTGGGCCAGGCCCTCCAGGGCGTACAGCCGCAGCTGGTCCCAGCGCTCGCGCTCCAGGGTCAGCCACTCCTCCTCCCAGCCCGGCAGCAGCTCGGCGGCGAGGTCGTCCACGATGGCGTCGCAGTTGACCGGCAACCGGTCCAACCCGGCCACGACCTGGCGTGCCGAGCGGCGCGCGTACCGCAGGTCCACCCGGACCGCCGGCGCGAGGCGCAGCCACTGCCCCGGGCTCTCCACCGGGATCGCCCGGCCGCGCAGCCTCGCGTGGTAGAGGGCGGTGCGCAGGTTCGCGGCCGCGCGGCGCTGGGTGCAGTCCGGCCAGAGCCGTTCGGCGACCGCGCCGCGCGGCACACCGCCGTCGTGCAGGGCGAGGAAGGCCAGCAGGTGCTGCGCACTCACCGGGAGGGCGATGCGGTGTCCCTCACCGGTGGCCTCGAAACCCCGCAGCAGTTCGATGCGCGGACCGTCCCACAACACACCCCCACTCTGTCGCGTCACGCCGTCACCCGCACCCGTTCGGACGCGCCCCGGTTGCGGCCCGGGCCCGTCACGGCCGTGTCCGTCCGGCCCCGGACCACCGTCGCGCCCGCGTCGCACGGACGTTGTGGCGACGTCACGCTGACGCCGCCCGGGCGTCACGGCCACCGTCGCCGACCGTCACGGCCGCGCCCCGCCGCCGGCCGTCCGACACTCCAATGGGCCGCCACCGAACGGGTGTTGAAGGAGAGGACGATCCGTCGCGGACACGCCGTCCGGTCCTCGGGCGCGCCGGTGGTCACGGCGCGTACATCGACCGGGCCGTGACGCGGCGGACGTCCCCGGCGGATCCGCCACGAGGAGGCGACGCGTCCGCGACGGCGTTCCCGCGCCGGCCGTGACGCTCCCGGGCACACCCGTGCGACGGCCGGCCCGTTGACTGGCACCACCTGCTGACCGGCGGGGCGCACCCGACGTCCCGCCCGACATCGGAAGGCAATCCCCGATGAAGGCCAGATCGGTGCTGCGCGACGTCCGCGCCCCCGAGGGCGAACTCCTCGGCGACCCGGCCGTGTGCATCGCCGTCCTGGACGGCCCCGTCGACCTCTCGCACCCCTGCTTCGAGGGAGCCGACCTCACCCGGCTGGACACGCTCGTCTCCGAACCGGCCGGCACCGGGCCGATGTCGCTGCATGGCACCCACGTCGCGAGCCTGCTCTTCGGCGGGCCCGGCAGCCCGGTGACCGGGCTCGCCCCGCGCTGTCGCGGGCTGATCCTGCCGGTCTTCCCGGACGCGGGGGAGGGGCGGGTGCCCCAGCTCGACCTGGCCCGGGCCGTCGAACGCGCCGTGCAGGAGGGGGCGCACGTCATCAACATCAGCGGCGGCGAAGCCGGCCAGGACGTCCAGCCGGACCCCGTGCTGGAGCGGGCGCTGCGGCTGTGCGAGGAGAGCGGGGTCCGCCCCGGAGTCCGGGGAGGGCAGCGGCAGCAGATGCTGGGCGGGGTCAGGAGGTCATGGCCGCGAGCCTGCCAACCTCGATGTGATCCGCGCAACAGGTTTTTCCTCCGCCGACCGCGCGCGCCACGCCCCGCCCGTCA
>NZ_JBHVEU010000268.1:0-12294 GCF_042802075.1 Kitasatospora sp. NPDC057518 | reverse complement strand
CTCCCGGGTGGGCCGCCGCCGTTCGCTCGTGCGCGGGGTGGTGCCGCGGGAACCGGGCCGGACGGGGGTGTGGCCGGCCCGGTCCCGCGCCCGGCGTCAGGAGTCGCGTCGAACAGCCTCGACGCGACGGCGCCGGAGCACCATGCCGGCCCAGCCGACGCTGATCGCGGCGGCACCCGCGAGCAGCAGCGGACCGGTGGCCGAGGTACCGCCCACGGCCGCCGAGGCGGTCGGGATCACCTGGCCGGCCGGGGAGTCCGGGTCCCCGCCGTGGCCGTGGTGGGCGACCGTGGACTTGGAGGCGTCGGCCGCGATCTGGGCGTCGCTGGGCGCGGCCGGGGCCTGGGCGGTGAGCGCCGACGCGGCGGTGGCGGAGGCGCCGAAGTCGACGTCGGAGCAGGCGTAGAAGGCCTCCGGGCTGTCGCTGCGCTGCCACACCGTGTACAGCACCTGGCGGCCGGTGCGCTGCGGCAGGGTGCCGGAGTAGCTGTAGGAGCCGTTGACGGCGTTGCGGTCGACCTGCACCTTGGCCACCGGGGTCGGGTCGAGGTCCGACCACTTCAGCGGCTTGGTGGGGTCGTAGCCCGCCTTGGTGATGTAGACGGTCTGGGTGCCGACGTGCGGCGCGGTGGTGCGGAACTGGAAGGTGAAGGCGCCGGACTTCACCGCGGTGGCCGGCCAGTCGGTGCGCGGCCAGTCCAACGCCGCGTACTTGTCGCGGTTGGCCGAGCAGAGCTTGCCGTCCGGGATCAGCGCCTGGTGGTTGCCGTTGGCGTTGGCGATGTTGACCTCGTTCCAGTCGTACAGCGGCTGAGTGCCGCTCGCGGCGACGAGGTCCTTGCAGATCTGGGACACCGGGTGCTCGGGGCCCTCGGCGTAGCAGGCGGCGACCCGGCTCACGGGGTTGGTCATCGTGCCGTGGGCGCTGGCGGTGCCGGCGGTGGCACCGGCCACCGCGAGGACCGCGGCGCCGATCACGCCGACGGACAGGGCACTTCGCTTGATGGACATGGGGTGGGGACTCCTTGACCGTCGTTCCGGGCGTGCGTGGGGGAACGGGCACGCCTGCCCGTTCGGGAGCCGCCGGCCCGGCGCGCGGCTCCCGGCCAGAGCGTAGGATTGGTCTGGACCAGAAGGCAATAGCCGCGCGTACTGTGCTTGTTGACGGACTGTAGGCCCCGGAGCAGGACAAAGGCCCGACGGACGGCCGTGGTTAGCCGTTCCATCGGGCCCCGTTAAGGCTCCGGAAAGGTCAGTGCCGCATGTCGTGGATGATGCCGGCCTGGATCACGAGATCGCTGTTGACGGTCGAGCTGCCGCTGATGGTGTTGATGATGTAGGTCCCGCCGGGCGCCTTCTCGAACTGCCCGGGCAGGAACTCCCTGAGGATGTCGAAGAGTTCCTCGGCCGCCTGCGGGTTCGTCCGGAACAGCGCGCGCAGCCGGTTGCGGAGGGCGGCGGCCTGGTCGGCCAGGACCTCCTCGTCGCCGTCGGCCTCCAGTACCTCGGCGCGGATCACCTCCAGCTCGGCGCTCGCCTCCTCGTCCCGCTCGCCGCGCCCGAACAGCCGGGCGATCCGCGAACTGGCCTGGTTCCAGGCGGCCGTGGCCATCAGTCCGGCCACCGAGGTCGCCCCGGACCTCACCATCTCCTGCACGAGCTCGGCGTCCATGCCGCCCCCTTCACGTTCGCAGTGTCGCCACCACGGTAGGGCAAAGGCGGACGAAGCGTCAGAGGAACGTCTTCCCCTCGCCCCGGTACGTCGGCACCGTCCGCACGACCCGGTCGCCCTCGACCAGGTGCAGCTCGGCGAAGCGCTCGCACAGCTCGCCCGCCTTGGCGTGCCGGAACCAGACCCGGTCGCCGATCAGCAGGTCGTCCGCGGCCGAGCCGAGCAGCGGGGTCTGCACCTCCCCGGCGCCCTCCATCGGGTCGTAGCGCAGCCCGGCCGGCAGGTACGGCACCGGCGAGCGGTCCGGGCCGGCCGCGCCGGAGGCCGGGTAGCCGCCGCCGAGCACGGTCACCACGCCGAGGCCGGGGCGGCGCACCACCGGCTGGCCGAACAGCGCGGCCGGGCGGCCCCGGAAGGAGCGGTAGTTGTCGAACAGCCGCGGCTGGTACAGCCCGGAGCCGGCCGCCACCTCGGTGACGGCGCGCTCGGCCACGGTGGACTCCACGCTGCCGGTGCCGCCGCCGTTGACGAACTCCAGGTCGGCCACCTGCCGCAGCCGTCGGACCGCCGCCGCGCGCCGCTCGGCCAGCTCGGTCCGGGACCTGGTCTGCATCAGCCGGATCAGCTGCGAGCGCACCGGCCGGCCGGGCACCCGGTCGCCCACCCCGGCGACGTGTCCCTCGTACGCCATCAGGCCGACGACCCGGAAGCCCCGGCGGCGCTGGACGAGTTCGGCGAAGGCGCCGAGGTCCTCGGGGGTGCGCAGCGGCGAGCGCCGGGCGCCGACCCGGACCCGGCCGCCGAGCAGCTGCAGCGAGGTGTCCAGCTCCAGGCAGACCCGCACCTCGGCGTCGCCGCCGCGGGCCGCGTCGATCAGGTCCAGCTGGGCCGGGTCGTCCAGGACGACGGTGATCTCGCGGGCGGCCTCCGGGTCGGCGGTCAGTTCGGCGTAGCCGGCCCGGTCGGCGGAGGGGTAGGCGAGCAGGATGTCGCGGACGCCGGTGCGGGCCAGCCAGAGCGACTCGTCCAGGGTGAAGCTCATCACCCCGAGGAAGCCGTCCACGGCCAGGGCCCGTTCCAGCAGCGCCCGGCAGCGGATCGACTTGCTGGCCAGCCGGATCGGCTTGCCGCCGGCCCGGCGGACCAGGTCGGCGGCGTTCGCGTCGAACGCGGCGAGGTCCACGACGGCCACCGGCCCGTCCAGGTGGGCGGTGGCGCGGTCGTACCGGAGGCGGTCGGAGACCGGGGCGGGTGCGGTCGCGGGCGCGTGGAGGATCACCATGGCCGCAGGGTGCCACACCGCGCTACCGGTGGGTAGGCCCCGTGCGCGGGGAGCGTGCAGGGAGTTGGGGCCGCTCGCGCGCGGTGGCATAGGGTCGGGCGGGTGGACCGCAAAGACTTCTCCAACCCGGCGTTCGTCGGCAAGAGCATCCCGAATCCCGGCTTCTCCGACGACGACGGCACCGCCGACCAGGCGCTCACCGAGGCCCTCGCCCGCTGGTCGCAGGACCGCGCGGCCGAGCCGGAGGTGCTGGCGGCGCTGACCCCCACCCGGCTGATGGTCCCGATCGTCGCGATCCTCGGCGAGGTCGAGGTGGACGCGAACGGGCACCGGCACGAGAAGACCAGCGACATGGCCGTCCCGGTGCTGGAGGCCCCGGACGGGCGCCGCGCGCTGCCGGCCTTCACGTCGTTGGAGTCGCTCGCCCGCTGGCGCGCCGACGCCCGCCCGGCGCCGACCGCGGCCCCGCAGGCCGCGATGGTGGCCTTCTCGGAGCGCGCCGACACCCTGCTGATCGACCCGGCCGGGCCGGTGCCGTTCCTGCTGAGCGGTGCCCGGCTGCGGGCGCTGGCGGAGAACCGCGCGTTCCTGCCGCCGGTCCGGGACCCGGAGGTGCGCGAGGCGGTCCGCGGGCTGCTGGCGGCCGAGCCGCAGGTGGTCACCGGGCTGCTGGCGGCCTCGGAGGACTCGGACGGGGTGCTCGCGGTGGTCTTCGACCCGGCGCTGGACCAGGCCGGGCTGCAGGCGGCCGCCCAGCGGGTCGGACAGGCCGTGGCCGCCGACCCGGTGCTGCGGGTGCGGCTGGACCGGGGGCTGGACCTCGCGGTGCTGCCGGCCGGTGCGGAGCTGCCGGGGGAGCCGCTCTACAAGCGGTAGACGTGAGAAAGGAGCGGCACACGTGTGCCGCTCCTTTCCCCGTCCGGACGTCAGGAGTAGACCGGCCCGGTGAACTTCTCGCCCGGCCCCGCGCCCGGCGCGTCCGGGACGACGGACGCCTCGCGGAACGCGAGCTGGAGCGAGCGCAGCCCGTCCCGCAGCGGCGCGGCGTGGAAGTTGCTGATCTCCGGGGCGCCGGCGGTGACCAGCCCGGCGAGCGCGGTGATCAGCTTGCGGGCCTCGTCCAGGTCCTTGTCCTTGTCGCCGCCCTCGGCGAGACCGCACTTGACCGCGGCGGCGCTCATCAGGTGCACGGCGACGGTGGTGATCACCTCGACGGCCGGGACCTCGGCGATGTCGCGGGTGAGGTCGTCGAAGCCGATCGCGTCGTCGTCCGCGCCGGGGTTCTGGGTGGGCTCGCTGCTCAAGGGTGGCTCGTTCCGTTGTGCCGTGTGGGTACACGTGGAGCGTACAAGGGGGTCCGCGCCGGGGCGGAATAGCGTTCGACCGCGTGACGCTGTAAGCTTCGAGACTGACCGGCCGGGATCCCGTATGGGCACTCGGCCAGCAAGTGGAGGCTCCACTGAGGAGGCCCGAGAGGGCAACCGCGAAAGTCTCCCACCTTGTCGGCCTCGCGGCCGACGGGTCCCGGTCCGCGACGGGCGCCCCTGGCGCCGAGTCGCCGCAGCGCCCCTCACCGGGCGCAGCCCCCGGTTGTGTGGAGCCCCGCTTGTACCGAGCGGGGCTTTTTTCGTGTGGCGGTGTACGTAGCCGGACAGCGCAGCACGAATGAAGCCCCGCCCAGTGGTCGAGTCCACTACGTGCGACCGCCGTCCGACGGCCGCATCGCAGAAGGTGCAACCGAGGAGGCCCCATCAGCACCGAGCCCCGCATCAACGACCGGATTCGCGTCCCCGAGGTGCGACTCGTCGGTCCCAGCGGCGAGCAGGTCGGCATCGTGCCGCTTGCCAAGGCGCTGGAGCTCGCGCAGGAGTACGACCTCGACCTGGTCGAGGTCGCGGCGACCGCCCGGCCGCCGGTGTGCAAGCTCATGGACTACGGCAAGTTCAAGTACGAGTCGGCCATGAAGGCCCGTGAGGCGCGCAAGAACCAGGCGCACACGGTCATCAAGGAGATGAAGCTCCGGCCGAAGATCGACCCGCACGACTATGACACCAAGAAGGGTCACGTCGTCCGGTTCCTCAAGCAGGGCGACAAGGTCAAGATCACGATCATGTTCCGCGGTCGTGAGCAGTCCCGCCCCGAGCTGGGCTTCCGTCTGCTCCAGCGGCTCGCCGACGACGTCCAGGACCTGGGCTTCGTCGAGTCCTCGCCCAAGCAGGACGGCCGTAACATGATCATGGTTCTTGGCCCGCACAAGAAGAAGACCGAGGCGATGGCCGAGGCCCGCGCCCTCGCGGACGCCCGCAAGGCCGAGCGTCAGGGCCGCACCGGCGGCCCCGACGCCGCTGCGGACATCGAGGACGAGGACGTCGTGACCGACGTCGAGGACGTCGTGACCGAGGCCGAGGACGCCCCGGCCGAGGCGCCGGCCGTCGAGGCCGACGCTCCGGTCGAGCAGCCGGCCGCCTCCCAGGGCGCCTGAGCCCTCACCGGCCAGGAGGCCCGGGAGACCGGCCCCCAGGGTGACGGGGCGTCCCGCCCGGTCACCGCAGATCCATCCAGTTCACGCCCGCGCGGCGCACGTCGCGCGGGCGCGGACGGGACTGACGAGGAGATACGGCGAAATGCCGAAGCAGAAGACGCACAGTGGCGCCAGCAAGCGCTTCAAGATCAGTGGCTCTGGCAAGGTGCTGCGCGAGCGCGCCGGCCGCCGCCACCTCCTGGAGCACAAGCCCTCGACGCTGACCCGCAAGCTGGCCGGGACCGTCGAGCTGGCCCCCGCTGACGCCAAGAAGATCAAGAAGCTTCTCGGCAAGTGATCGCCCTCCCGCCCGGCGCGAGCCGTGAGCGGGGCAGCTGATCCTTCCCGACCCATTCGAATGACGGACCACGTGAAGTAGTCCGTGGTCCAACCCAAGGAGTAATCAAGTGGCACGCGTCAAGCGGGCAGTCAACGCCCACAAGAAGCGCCGGGTCATCCTGGAGCGCGCCAGCGGCTACCGTGGCCAGCGTTCGCGCCTGTACCGCAAGGCCAAGGAGCAGGTCACCCACTCGCTGGTCTACAACTTCAACGACCGCAAGAAGCGCAAGGGCGACTTCCGTCAGCTGTGGATCCAGCGCATCAACGCTGCGGCCCGTGCCAACGGCATCACCTACAACCGCTTCGTGCAGGGCCTGAAGGCCGCCAGCGTCGAGATCGACCGCAAGATGCTGGCCGACCTGGCCGTCAACGACCCGGGTGCGTTCGCCTCCCTGGTCGAGGTCGCCCAGAAGGCGCTGCCGGCCGACGTGAACGCCCCGAAGGCCGCCGCGGACGCCGCCTGATCTTCCGAGATCGGTTGAGCTCTGACCGGACCCGCAGGCTCGCCTGCGGGTCCGGTCCTGCTTTCGCCCCCCTCCTTCAGCGCCCTCAGAGATCGAGACCATGCCGAGCACCGACACCCCCCTGCTGACCTCCCTGCGCTCGCCGCGCGTCGTCGCCGCCCGCCGGCTGGCCAAGCGAAGCCAGCGCGGCAAGGAGCGCCGCTTCCTGGTCGAGGGCCCGCAGGCCGTCCGGGAGGCCGTCGCCTTCGGCAGGCTGCCGGGCAGCGGCGAGCACGCCGTGGTCGAGGTCTACACGACCCAGGAGGCCGCCGAGCGGCACGCCGGCATCGTCGAGGCCGCCCTGGCGGAGGGGCTGCCGGTGCTGACCGCCACCGACGAGGTGATCGCCGACATCTGCGACACCGTGACCCCGCAGGGCATCGTGGCGCTCTGCCGCTTCATCGACACCCCGTTCGACGAGGTGCTCAGGGCCCGCCCCAAGCTGGTCGCGGTCCTCGCCCACGTGCGCGACCCCGGGAACGCCGGCACGGTGCTGCGCACCGCCGACGCGGCCGGCGCGGACGCCGTGGTGCTCACCGACGCCTCGGTGGACCTCTACAACCCGAAGGCCGTCCGGGCCTCCGTGGGCAGCCTGTTCCACCTGCCGGTGGCGGTCGGCGTGCCGGTCGAGGAGGCCGTCGGCAGGCTGCGCGAGGCCGGTGTCCGGGTGCTCGCCGCGGACGGCGCGGGGGAGCGGGACCTGGACCAGGAGCTGGACGAGGGCACGCTGGGCGCGCCCGGCGCATGGGTGTTCGGCAACGAGGCGTGGGGGCTTCCGGAGGAGACCCGCGCGCTCACCGACGAGGTCGTGCGCGTTCCGATCCACGGCCACGCCGAGAGCCTCAACCTGGCCACGGCCGCGGCCGTCTGCCTGTACGCCTCGGCCCGGGCGCAGCGTTCGCCCGGCGGCTGCCGCTCGAACGCCTGACGCACCCGGGGGCGCACCGGGATCTCCCCGTTGCAAGCCCTACTACACCCGCCTGGGAGACGCTAGGGTCTGCCTCTGTGGGGGGAACGGCACGGTGGGTAATCGGGGAGGCAACCCATGGTCGGCAGCGGGCCAGAGCTCGACCCGGACGACCTGCCGGACGGCCTGGTGGTCGCCGACGCGCTGGGCCGGGTGGTCTGCTTCAACCGGGCCGCGGCCCGGCTCACCGGCGTGCTCCCGCAGGCCGCGCTCGGCAGCGGGCTGGAGGACGCCCTCCCGCTGGAGGACCTGGACGGCCGCCGCTGGTGGCAGCTGACCGACCCGTACGGCGGCCTGGCCATCCGCACCGGCCAGCCGGAGCGCAACCTGCTGCTGCCCGGCGGGCGTGAGGTGCTGGTCTCCGCCCGGTACGTGCGCGGCGCCCCGGGCGGGCCGCTGGAGCGCCTGGTGATCGCGCTGCGCGGCACCGAGGCCCGGCGCCGCACCGAGCGCAGCCACGCCGAGCTGATCGCCACCGTGGCGCACGAGCTGCGCTCCCCGCTGACGAGCGTCAAGGGCTTCACGGCGACGCTGCTGGCCAAGTGGGAGCGGTTCACCGACGGGCAGAAGCGGCTGATGCTGGAGACCGTGGACGCCGACGCGGACCGGGTCACCCGGCTGATCGCCGAGCTGCTGGACATCTCCCGGATCGACGCCGGCCGGCTGGAGCTGCGCAAGCAGGTGGTGGACCTGGCGGCGGCGGTGCGCCGGCACGTCGAGCGCAAGGTCGCCACCGGCATCCCCGAGGACCGCTTCGACATCCGGATCAGCGAGCCGCTGACCGTCCTGTGGGCCGACCCGGACAAGGTCGACCAGGTGCTGGCCAACCTGCTGGAAAATGCGGTGCGGCACGGTGAGGGAACTGTCACGATCGAGGTGGCACCGGCCAAGGAGGTCGTCGAGGCGCCCGTCTGGGAGCGCAACGGCACCCCGCCCCGCATCGTGGAAGGTACGGCGGTCACCGTGAGCGACGAAGGCAGCGGCATCCCCGAGGAGGCGGTGCCGCGCGTCTTCACCCGCTTCTGGCGCGGCTCCAAGCGCGGCGGTACGGGCCTGGGCCTCTACATCGTCAAGGGCATCGTGGAGGCCCACGGCGGCTCGATCCGCGTCGACCGCGCGCCCGGCGGCGGCGCCCGGTTCCGATTTATCCTGCCCGCCGGGGTGCCCGACTTCATGCTCTGAGAAAGTGCGTGAACGCCAAGCACAGCCTGCTTCGGGATCCCGAGCAGGTCGGACGTCGTTCCCCCCGGACGGGCTTCGCGGCAGCGGTGATACACGCTGCGACTACACTCGACCTTTGGCGTTGGCCCAAAGACCTTGAGCACGGACGAGCAGGAGCACGGGAAAGATAGAGATGTCGGCACCCAACAAGTCGTACGACCCGGTCGAGGTCGAGGCCCTCAAGCCCGAGGTGGTGGAGCAGGCGCGGGACGAGGCGGTCGCCGCGTTCGCCGCCGCCGGCTCCCTGGACGAGCTGAAGCAGGCCAAGGTCGCCCACACCGGCGACCGCTCCGCGCTCTCGCTCGCCAATCGCGAGATCGGGGCCCTGCCCCCGCACGCCAAGGCGGCCGCCGGAAAGCTGATCGGTCAGGCCCGCGGGGCCGTCAACAAGGCCCTCGCCCAGCGGCAGGCCGAGCTGGAGGCGGAGCGGGACGCCCGCGTGCTGGTCGAGGAGGCGGTGGACGTCACGCTGCCGTACGACCGCGCCCCGCGCGGCGCCCGGCACCCGCTGACCACCATGGCCGAGCGCATCGAGGACACCTTCGTCGCGATGGGCTACCAGGTCGCGGAGGGCCCCGAGGTCGAGGCCGAGTGGCTCAACTTCGACGCCCTCAACCTGGGCCCGGACCACCCGGCCCGCTCGATGCAGGACACGTTCTGGGTCCAGGCCCCGGACGGCTCCGCCGACTCCGGCGTGGTGCTGCGCACCCAGACCTCCCCGGTCCAGGCCCGCACCATGCTCGACCGCGAGCCCCCGCTCTACGTGGTCTGCCCCGGCCGGGTCTACCGGACGGACGAGCTGGACGCCACCCACACCCCGGTCTTCCGCCAGGTCGAGGGCCTCGCGGTGGACGAGGGCATCACCTTCGCGGACCTCAAGGGCACCATCGAGGTGCTGGTCGAGAAGCTGATCGGCGGCGGCCTGGAGCTGCGCTGGCGCCCGTCGTACTTCCCGTTCACCGAGCCGAGCGCGGAGATCGACCTCCAGTGCTTCGTGTGCCGCGGCGAGAGCGTCGGCAACCCGGACCGCCCCTGCCGGACCTGCTCCTCCGAGGGCTGGATCGAGCTCGGCGGCTGCGGCGTGGTCAACCCGCGGGTGCTGGTCGCCTGCGGTGTCGACCCGAACCGCTACAGCGGGTTCGCCTTCGGCCTGGGCCTGGAGCGGATCCTGATGAATCGCCACAACGTCGCCGACATGCGCGACATGGTCGAGGGTGACGTCCGCTTCACCCTCCCGTTCGGGATGGAGATCTGATGCGCGTCCCGCTTTCCTGGCTGCGCGAGTACGTCGACCTGCCGGCCGGCGAGACCGGCCGTGACGTCGCGGAGCGCCTGGTCCGGGCCGGCCTGGAGGTCGAGACCGTCGAGCAGATCGGCGCGGACTTCAAGGGCCCGCTGGTGGTCGGCGAGGTGCTCTCCATCGAGGAGCTGTCCGGCTTCAAGAAGCCGATCCGGCACTGCTTCGTGAACGTCGGCGACGCCAACGGCACCGGCGACCCGCAGGAGATCGTCTGCGGTGCGACCAACTTCGCCGTCGGCGACAAGGTCGTGGTCGTGCTCCCGGGCGCCGTCCTGCCCGGCCCGTTCCCGATCGCGGCCCGCAAGACCTACGGCCACACCTCGGCCGGCATGATCTGCTCCGCCCGCGAGCTGGGCATGGGCGACGACCACAACGGCATCATCGTGCTCCCGCCGGAGTACGAGCCCGGCACCGACGCCATCGAGCTGCTCCAGCTCGTCGACGAGGTGCTCGACATCGCCGTCACCCCGGACCGCGGCTACTGCCTGTCCATGCGCGGTGTGGCCCGCGAGGCCGCCGCCGCGTACGGGCTGCCGCTGGCCGACCCGGCGCTGCTCGACGTGCCGCCGGCGAACTCCTTCGGCTACCTGGTGAAGGTCAACGACCAGACCGGCTGCGACCGCTTCGTGGCCCGTACGGTCGTCGGCGTCGACCCGAACGCCAAGTCCCCGATCTGGCTGCAGCGCCGGCTCCAGAAGTCGGGCATCCGCCCGATCTCGCTGACCGTCGACATCACCAACTACGTGATGCTGGAGGTCGGCCAGCCGCTGCACGCCTACGACAAGCAGCGCGTGGACGGCCCGATCACGGTCCGCCGGGCGGCGCAGGGCGAGACCCTCACCACCCTCGACGGGGTCGAGCGCAAGCTCTCCGCCGAGGACCTGCTGATCTGCGACAACAGCGGCCCGATCGGCCTGGCCGGCGTGATGGGCGGCGCCTCCACCGAGATCCTCGACCCGGCCGCAGGCCCGGGCACCACCGAGGTGATCATCGAGGCGGCGCACTTCGACGCGGTCGCCATCGCCCGCAGCGCCAAGCGGCACAAGCTGCCCTCCGAGGCGTCCAAGCGCTTCGAGCGCGGCGTCGACCCGGAGGCCACCCGCGCCGCCGCGCAGCGCGCCGTCGACCTGCTGGTCCTGATCGCCGGCGGCACCGCCGAGGCCGGGGTCACCGACATCGCGGCCCCGCACCCGGTGCGCACCATCACCATCGCCGCCGACCTGCCCGACCGGGTCGCCGGCACCGGGTACGGCCGCGAGACCGTCACCCGGCGCCTGCAGGAGATCGGCTGCTCGGTCTCCGGCGCCGACATCCTGGAGGTCACCCCGCCGACCTGGCGGCCCGACCTCACGGACCCGTACGACCTCGCCGAGGAGGTCATCCGGCTGGAGGGCTACGACAACGTCCCCGCCCGGATGCCCAACGTCCCCCCGGGCAAGGGTCTGACCGAGGCCCAGCGGGTGCACCGTCGGATCGGCGTCGCGCTGGCCGCGGCCGGCTACGTCGAGGTCAACAACTACCCGTTCCTCGGCGAGCCCGCCTTCGAGGCGCTCGGCCTGGAGGCGGACGACCGGCGCCGCCGCACGGTGAAGCTGGTCAACCCGCTGAACGACGAGGAGCCGGCGCTGCGCACCACGCTGCTGCCGGGCCTGCTCGGCGCGCTGCGCCGCAACGTCGGCCGGGGCAACACCGACCTGGCGGTCTTCGAGACCGGCACGGTCTTCCTGCCCAAGGACGAGCTGAGCGTGGCCCCGCGTCCGGCGGTCGACCACCGGCCCAGCGACGAGGAGCTGGCCGCGCTGGACGCCGCGCTGCCGGACCAGCCGCGCCGGATCGCCGTCGCCCTCGCGGGCGAGCGGCTGCCGTCGGGCTGGTGGGGCAAGGGCTCCCAGGCCTCCTGGGCGGACGCCGTCGAGGCGGCCCGCACGGTGGCCCGTGCGGCCGGCGTCGAACTGACCGTCCGCCAGGGCCAGTTGGCGCCGTGGCACCCGGGCCGCTGCGCCGAGCTGCTGGTGGCCGGCACCGACCGGGTGGTCGGCCACGCCGGTGAGCTGCACCCGCGGGTGGTCAAGGCGCTCGGGCTGCCGGCCCGTACCGCCGCGATGGAGATCGACATCGACCTGCTGACGGCGGACGGCGCCGAGCGCGTCAACGGCCCGGCGGTCTCCGGCTTCCCGGTGGCCACCCAGGACGTCGCGCTGATCGTCGACACCGCCGTCCCGGCGGCCGAGGTCGAGGCCGCGCTGCGGGCCGGCGCGGGCGAACTGCTGGAGGCCATCCGGCTGTTCGACGTCTTCACCGGCGAGCAGGTCGGCGAGGGCCGGAAGTCGCTGGCGTACGCGCTGCGCTTCCGCGCGGTCGACCGCACCCTGACCGCCGACGAGGCCACCGCCGCCCGTGAGGCGGCCGTCGCCGAGGCCGTCGCCCGCACCGGCGCGGTGCTGCGCGGCGCCTGACGCGGCAGCGCCGAGGAGGGCCCCGCCCCGGAC
>NZ_JBHVEU010000267.1:0-12308 GCF_042802075.1 Kitasatospora sp. NPDC057518 | reverse complement strand
AGCCGTGCCGGGGTCGGGGTCGGGGTCAGGAGGTCGACCGCCGCCGCGGCGGCGATCCGGTGTCCGGCTCCCGCGTCACCGCGGCGTCTGCGGAACGAAGGCGAGGGTCTGCTCGGCCGCCGTGCGGCCGCCGCCGACCGTGGAGCCGGTGGTGTCGTTCCAGGAGCGGGCGGGCACGGTCTCGGCGAGTCGGCCCGCGGTGCCGGACATGCCGATCACCAGGCCGCTGTAACGGTTCACCAGCTGGAACCGGCCCTTCCCGGCCTTGCTGGGGAGCACGAACCACTGCTGCCCGACGGTGGCGTTCCCGTCGACGGCGCCGGTGGCGGTCAGCGCCGCACCCCAGGCCCGGCCCGCCGTCGAGGTGGCGTCGACGCCCAGCAGCCGACCGGTGGCGGCGTTGACGATCCGGTAGGAGCCGTCGCCCTCGGCCAGGAACCGCCAGGACTCGCGGGCGGAGCCGGCCGCCCTGGCCGTGGAGGTGACGGCGGAGCCGCCGGCGCTCTGGGCGAGGACCCTGCCGTTGCCGCTCTGGATCCGGTAGGTCCTGGCCGGGTCGACCGGCGGGGCGGCCGGCGCGGACGAGCCGACGGTGAGCTCGACGTACTGGCCGTCCGAGCCGGCGCAGGCGAAGGAGCAGTACGACCGGAAGGTCCTGCCGACGATCGTGGTACCAGTCAGGCTGGCGCTGTCCAGGAACCAGCGGTACCAGGAGGCGGTGTGGTAACCGCCGGTGTCGCCGAGCAGCGTCCACTTCTGGGTGGCCAGGTCCTTGGTGGCGTAGATCTGCTGCGGGGCGTTTCCGCTCTGGTCGACGGCCTGCGGAGTGCCGATGTAGAGGCCCAGGTAGGCGTCGTAGGCGATGTTCATGACGAACAGCGGCGTGCTCGGGGCGAGCGTGCCGGCCGCGATCTGCCGGCTCACGGTGCCGGGGTTGGCCGGGTCGTACTCCTTGGCCGGCGGGAGGTACCCGGTGGGGTTGGCGCCGTCGGCGGGCACCATGTCGCTCTCCAGGCCGCCGGCCCCGGGCTGCGACCACGCGCCGTCGTACCACTTCTGCCAGCTGCCCGGCGCCATCTTGGCGGACATCGGGGCCCGCGCGACGTGCTGCTGGAACGCACCCCAGCTGCCGCCCTTGTCGACGATCCGGGAGCCGTAGAAGACGTAGAAGTATCCGGAGGCGGTGTCCACGAACAGTCGCTGGTCGCCGTCGCCGTAGGAGAAGGTCTGCTGCGGGAAGGCCGCGGTGTCACCTCGCGTGGTGCTGCGGGGCGAGGTGATCACGTGGTCCCTGATCGTCCAGGTCCGGCCCTGGTCGGTGGAGACGGCGTAGTCGATCGCGTCGTAGTGCAGGCCGTCACCGAAGGGCTGGGGGGTGAACTCGTTGTGCACCAGCCCGTACCAGTCCCCGCTGTCCGGGTCGACCCAGACCCCGGCCAGGTCGCAGTAGTTCCGCTGGGCGTAGTGCGAACCCTGCGGCGCGTAGCTGGACTGCCGTCCGGTGGGGCTGTTGTTGCAGCGTGCCGTGGTGTCGTCGTTGCGGTCCGACGGGTCGGCGGGGTTGACGGCGTCGCTGATCGCGGCGGACCTGGTGGCGCTGTCGAAGTCCCGGCCGGTGAAGAAGTCCCACTGCCGGGAGTCGTTCGCGCCGTACAGCGAGTGCGACTGCTGGAAGTAGAACGTGCCGTCCTTGTCGGTGTAGGGACTGGCCTGGGTGTCGTCGGGGTAGGCGTACGAGCCGGTCCTGCCGACCGAGACCGTGTACGTCGCGGGGGCCGGCCTGCCGGCGGCGGGTGAGTCGGCGGACGGCCTGTCGGCGGACGCCGGTCCGGCGGCCAGGGTTCCGGCGCCGAGCGCCGCCAGGGCGGTGGCGGCGAGGGCGCGGGCCCATCGGGTGGGTAGAGGTGGCACTGGTACTCCTCTTCCGTGGCGGGGCGCACGGTTGCGCCCCTGCTGTGGGGGTGCGGAACGGGAGAGTGGTCCGGGGAGGCGGGCGGTCAGCCGTCGGCCATGCGGAAGTCGTACTGCGGGGGCACCGGTGTGCCGGGGTGGACGGCGAGCCAGAGGGTGTCCAGGGAGAGCTCGCCCTCGCGCATGGTGTCGACCTGGATGCCCTCGGCCAGCAGCCGCCGGACCCGGTCGTCGTCGCCGAGGGCGTGCGCCGCCTCCGCCTCGGCCAGCCTGATCCGCCCGTGCGCCCGGTCGGCCGGGGAGAGCGCCTCGATCAGCGCGAGTGCCTCGGCTGGGCGCTCGGCGCGCCGCAGCGACTCCAGCGTCTCGATCGTCAACTCCCGTAGTTCCGGTCGGAGTCGGTGGGACGAGAGCATGAGGTCGGCGGCCTCCCGCGGCTGCGGGGCGAGGAGGGCGAGCGCGCGCAGCGCCCAGGGCGAGGCCTGGACGGCGACGGAGCGTTCGAACGCCTCGTGGGCGGACTCCCGTTCCCCGTCGGCCAGGCGCAGCAGCCCGAGCTGGTACAGCGCGTGCCAGTCCGTGGCGTTCGCCTCCAGCAGCCGCCGCCAGTGCGCCCCGGTGACCGGCTCGGCCGGCGGGTCGCAGACCGGGAGCGTGCCGGTCCTCAGGAGCCGCCGCCAGGGCTCCTGGGCGGCCGCCGGCTCGCCGAAGGGCAGGGCGGGCGAGGCGGGCAGGGCGCCGGCCTCGATCTCCAGCGCGGCCCAGCCGCCGCCCTCGGACAGCACCTCCTCGGGCGCGCCGAACTCCCCGGCCCGGGCGTCGGCCCGCTCCAGCTCCAGCGGCGGGAGCAGCCGGTCCAGCGCCTGGCCGGCGGCCTTCCGGGCGGCGTCCCAACTCCCGTGCACCGCCGTGGGATCGGCCTGCAGCAGCCCGTACGCCTCGGTCCACGACCAGGTGGCGCCGGCGGGCATCGCCAGGTGCTCCAGCTGGGTGCGGGCCAGGCCCGCCTGGATCTCCAGGTAGGCGGAGTCCGGGCCGGAGAGCCACTCCTGCCAGTGCCTGCCGCCGGTGCCGGTGCCCCAGCAGAACAGCTTGCGTCCGCGCAGCCGGGCGGTGGAGGTCTGGACGAGCCCGGCGCCGGTGCCGTCCAGCGCGGCGATCCAGGGGCGTTCGCCGCCGGGGAGGTCGAGGAAGTAGTCCGCGGCGCGCGCCGCCCGGCCGGGGTAGCTGCGGTCGGCGCCGTCGGCCTCCGGGAAGGCCACCCGGCGCAGATCGCTGACGTAGTCGCAGTGGAAGGCGTGGTCGGCCGGGCCGAGGACGCGCACGTCCCGGTCCTGGGGCACCGCGATGTTGGACCACCAGTAGACCGGTGTCTCGCTCGGCGCGGGGTTGTGCACGGCGACATGGACGTAGAGCACCGGGGAGCCGGCGGGCAGCCAGCTGTCCATCCGCAGCACCAGGCGCCGCAGCCGCTCGAAGGCGTACATCCGCAGCACGGGGGTGCCGTCGGGCGCGCGCACCCGGACGGCGTGCAGCGGCTCGCAGGTCAGCGGCCAGTGCCCGGTGGCGCCGAGGTTCCACTCCACCCCGCCGGCCAGCCAGGCGTCGCGCAGGGCGAGGTTGGCGGGCTGCAGGATCCGGTTGCGGTGCAGCAGCTCCCGCCCGGTGGGGCGGTGCACCAGGGACCACAGCCGCCCACCGAGGGAGGGCAGGAAGGTCGCGGTGAGGGTCTCGTTCTCCAGTACCACGCACGGGAGTTCACGCTCGGTACGGACGCGGTCGTACCCGCCCTGCCGGGTGTACGGCAGCAAGGTGTCGGGCACCCCGTAGGCCAGGTTGCGGCGCATCTCGTCGTCGACCCCGGCGCCGGCGCCGGTCTGCCGGGGCAGGCCGTGCAGGATCGGCAGGGTGCCGCCGACCGGATCGGGGGTCCCGTCGATGCGGAGCGGGTCGGTGCGCAGGGTCGAGGTCACTTGCCGATCCCAACTGTCATGCCCTGGATGATCCGCGAGCCCATCCAGGAGAAGAGCGCGATCATCGGGGCGAGGATGATGCAGACCCCGGCGAACATCGTGCCGAAGTCCAGGCCGTTGAACTGCTGTGCCGCGACGAACGAGGAGAGCGCCACCGGGAGGGTGGTCGTTCCCTGGCTGTTCGTCAGGACGAGGGCGAACAGGGTCTCGTTCCAGGCGGTGATGAACTGCAGGAGGAAGGCGGTGACCAGTCCGCCCCGGGCGACCGGGAGCACCACCTGGACGAAGGTGCGCAGCGGGCCGGCGCCGTCCAGGACTGCGGCCTCCTCCAGCACGCCGGGGACGCCGCGGAAGAAGCCGGTCAGCAGGAAGACGGTGAACGGCATCGCCAGGCCGACGTAGACCAGCCCGAGGCCGAGGTCGCTGTCGGTCAGGTCCACCCGGGACAGGCCGATGAACAGCGGCACCACCAGGACCTGGCCGGGCACGCCGAGACCCATGGCGAAGCTCATCGTCAGTGCCGAGGAGGTCCGCGAGCGGCGCCGGGCGAGGGCGTAGGCGCAGGGGGCGGCGAGGGCGACGGCGACCACGGAGGAGAGGCCGGCGGTGAGCACGCTGTTGAGGGCCGCCCGCGCGAAGCCGCCCTCGTCGAGCGCGGTGGTGTAGTTGCCGGTGTCCGGGCTGGTCGGCAGGCCGAAGCCGTGCCGCAGGATGTCGGGGCCGCTGCGCAGCGAGGTCAGCAGGATCCACAGGAGCAGCAGCAGGTCGGCGGCGACGACGATCCAGACGGCGGCCGTGCCGATCCTGCTCGCGGGTCCGGTGGGCCGGTTACTGCGTCGCACGGGAGGGACCTTTCCGGTTGGGTGCGGGGGGCCGGGACGCGAGGGTCAGTACTCGACCGGTTCGCGGCGCAGCAGGCGGCGCATCACGACGGTGATCAGGGTGACCATGGCCAGGCTGACGATCGCGGCGGCGGTGGCCGTGCCCAGCCGGGGGACGGTGCCCTGCGGGAAGGCCTCGGCGTACACGTACACGGCGGTGTTCCAACTGCTCACCGGCGGATAGGCGTTGGTGCTGCCACCGTAGAGCAGGATCAGCTCGAAGATCTTCACCGAGCTGACGGTCCACAGCACCGCGCAGACCGCGATGACGTCCCAGGCGCACGGCAGGGTGATGTGCCGGAAGCGCTGGAAGGGGCCGGCACCGTCGAGTTCGGCCGCCTCGTAGAGGTAGTCGGGGATCTGGTCGACCGCCGCCATGATGACGGAGGTGTAGTAGCCGGTCGCCGTCCAGACCAGGGTGCCCAGGACCATCGGGAGCAGGTTGTCCGTCGACAGCCACTTGGGCGGTGTGGTCACCCCGAAGACCTTCAGTGCCTGGTTGACCGGGCCGGTGGGCGAGAACAGGAACCCGGCGGCGATGCCGAAGACCATGCCGTTGACCAGCGAGGGGAAGAACAGCACCGACCGGGCGAAGAGCCTGGCCCGCATCTCGCGCAGCACCAGGGTCAGCGCGAAGCTGAGCACGAAGGTGATCGTGCCTCCGACGACCATCAGTTCGAGCGTGTTGAACAGCGAGGTGCGGAACCTCGGGTCCTGGAACAGCAGGAGGTAGTTCCGCGGGCCGCGCCACTCCATCTCGCCCATGCCGTCCCACGCGTACAGGCTGGTCCACAGGGCGTAGCCGACCGGGGCGACGAACAGCACCGCGTACACGATCAGCGCGGGGGCGGTGAAGGGCCAGAACACCCGGCGGCGCTGGCGCTCCAGCGGGCCGACGCCGGAGCGGGCGGCGCGCTCGGACCGGCCCGGGGCGGCGTCCGTCCGGGGCGGCTCCTCGATCGTCGTCGCCACCGTCAGCCCTGGGTCTGCCAGTAGGTGACCTGGTCTGCCTTGCACTTGGCGACGAACCGGTCGGCCGTGGTCCTGCCGTGCCAGAAGTCCAGGTAGTTCTCGTTCAGGACCTTGGACAGCCAGCTGCCGGCCACCCCGTCGAAGCCGAGGCGCACGGTCGGGGCCTCCAGGGCCTTCTGGACGTCGGCCAGTTCGGCGGGGGCCGGGATGTCGCCGCGCGGGGTGAGGTTGCCCGCGGTGGTGGAGATCCCGGACAGGTGCTTCTTCTGCAGGAAGAAGGCGATGAACTTCTGCGCGGCGGCGGCGTTCCTGGCCCGCTTGGGGATGGCGAAGCCGAACAGGGCGGCGTCCGGGGTCTTCGCGCCGGGCGGCAGCATCGACGCCGTCCTCCAGCCGGCCGGGACCTGCTTGGCCACCTCGGCGGTGACGTAGTTGCCGTCCATGTAGAAGGCGGCCTTGCCGCCCGCCCAGTTGGTCTCCTGCGCGGGGTACTTGGTGGCGTCGTAGCCCTCGATCAGGTGGCCGCCCCTCACCAGCTGCTCCACCTGCCGCGCCGCGCCGAGGACCGCCGGGTCGTCCCACGTCGCGCCGGACCGGTCGGCGGCGAGCCGGGCGACGTTCACCCCCGCTCCGTCCAGCAGGTAGTCGAAGTACAGCGCGTTGCTCCAGGGGTCCTCCCCCTCGGAGGCGACGCACGCCTTCCCGGCCGCCTTCAGCGCGTCACAGACCTTGAGCAGTCCGGCCCAGTCGGTGGGCGGACTCGGCATGGCGGCGGTGATCGCCGGGTCGGCCGCGTTGTAGAACATGGCGTTGGTGACGACCTCGTACGGGATCACGTAGTGGTTGGAGCCGGACGGGTCCTTCGGCAGCATGTCGAAGTACTTGGCCGGGACGACCTGGGAGACCGGAACGTCCTCCTCGGGCACCCGCAGCTGCAGCACCGGCGAGAGGTCCAGTGCCTGGCCGGCCGCGGCGGTGGTGCCGTAGACCTTGTCGTCGGACTCGTCCCACAGGTCCGGGGCCCGGTTGGCGGCGATCGCCGGGCCGATCTTCTTGGCGATGTCCCGGCCCGCCCAGGTGACGTCCACCTTGGCGCCGGTGGTGGCGGTGAAGTCGTCGATCGCGGCCTTCAGCACCTTGGCCTGCGGCTCGTCGGCGCGCCACATCGACCAGTAGGTGAAGCTGCCGGCGGCCTTCGCGCCGCCCTCCGAGCCGCTGCCGCAGGCGCCCGCTCCGAGCGCGAGGGCGACGGCGGTGGCCGCCCCGACGACGCGGGCGGCGGGCATGGTCGTTCTCCCCATGGGTGGTTCCTCTCGGAGGCGCGAGATGCCGCGCGGACGTGTCGTCAGCCGGGGCCCGAGGACGGGGAGCGGCTGGATGGCTGGGACGATACGGTCGGGTTGACCGGTAAATCAAGAGTCCTTGCAAAAACCTGCTCAGGACTGCGGTGCCTCGACACCGTTCACGCAAGGAACTCTCAAGTGACGAGCCAGGGCGGGGGTTTGATCAATCTTGACGCCCCCTCACCGGTGCCCTACCTTTCACCGAAGGCAAGTTGACCGGTAAAGTCGAAGGATCCAGTCATGGTGACGATGCAGGACGTGGCCGAGCGTGCCGGGGTCACGAAGCAGACCGTCTCCAACGTCATCCGGGGGCGGGGGGCCGTGAGCCCGGCGACCGCGGCCCGGGTGCGCGCCGCGATCGGGGAACTGGGGTACACCCCCAACCTGGTCGCACGCTCCCTGGCCACCGGCGCCACCAGGACGGTGGGACTGTTCGTCCCCACCGTGACGGGCTCCTTCTACCCCGACATCGTCGAGGAGGTCGAGGACGTCCTCGACGCGAACGGCTACCACCTGCTGCTCTGCACCACCCGGCTCGACGGCGAGCGCGCCAAACGGCACCTGGCGGGCCTGACCAGCCGCTCGGTGGACGCCCTGCTGATCGCCGGCGACCGGGACCTGATCGACCACCTGCCGCTGCTGGCCGAGGCCTCCTTCCCGGTCGCCCTGTGCGCCTGGGAGACCGACGCCCCCGACCGCTTCCCGGTGGTCACCATCGACTACGAGCGGGCCGGCTACCTGGCCGGGCGCCACCTGCGCGAACTCGGGCACGAACGCGTCGCGGTGCTCGCCAGCCCCGACCACGGCCCGCGAGTCGCGGGCTTCCGGCGCGCCTTCGCCGCCGACGGACTGACCGTCCCCGACGCCGCCGTCCACACGGCGTCCGAACCCACCCCCGCGGGCGGCTTCGCCGCGGCGACGGCGGCACTCACCGCCGACCCGACGATCACCGCGCTCTTCGCCACCCACGACGTCCTCGCCCTGGGGGCACTGGAGGCCGCCCGGGCCGAGGGCCGCTCCGTGCCCCGCGACCTGTCGATCGTCGGGCACGACGACAACCCGGAGGTCGGCGTGGCCCGACCGGCGCTCACCAGCGTGGCCATCCCCAAACGGGAGATGGCCCGGGAGGCGGTCGAGCTGCTGCTGCGCGCCCTCACCCGGTCCGGCAGCCCGGCCAACTCGATCCAGCTGCTGCGGCCCGAACTCGTCGTCCGGGACAGCACCGGCCCGGCCGACGGCCGCTGAACGGACCCGGCCCGGCTCCCCGGCGCCGCGCGGGGCTGCGCGGGCTCCCCGCGCCCCGGCCCCCCGGCAACGCCCCGACTACTGCATCGCGCCCGCGCCCGACGGTGCCGCGCGGTTCCGCGCAGTTCCACGCAAAGATCGTCCCTCGCGCGCGCGGCACTAGACTTCCGCCATGCTCAAAGCCGACCGCACCTCCCGGATCCTCACGCACCTCACCGAGACGGGCAGCGCCGATGTGCACGAGCTGGCCGGGCTCCTGCGGGTGTCGGCGGCCACCGTCCGACGGGACCTCCAGGAGCTCCACGACCAGGGCCTGCTGCACCGCACCCGCGGCGGGGCGGTCACCGGCGCCGTCAACCTCGAACTGCCGCTGCGCCACAAGCACGGCACCCGGCAGGCGGAGAAGCGCCGCATCGCCCTGGCGGCCGAGCAGCTGGTGCCCGACGGCGCGGTGGTCGGCCTGACCGGCGGCACGACGACCAGCGAGCTGGCCCGCGTCCTCGCCGAACGCGGCGGGATCACCATCGTGACCAACGCCGTCAACATCGCGGCCGACCTGATCGTCCGGCCGGACATCCGCCTGGTGGTGGTCGGCGGCATCGCCCGGACCACCAGCTACGAACTGGTGGGGCCGGCCGCCGACCGGATGCTCGCGCAGTACCACCTCGACATCGCGTTCATCGGCGTGGACGGCCTGACTCCCCAGGAGGGCTGCACCACGCACGACGAGATGGAGGCCCAGACCGACCGGGCGTTCCTGCGCAGCAGCGCGCGGTCGGTCGTCCTGGCCGACAGCAGCAAGATCGGCCGGGTCACCTTCGCCCGGATCTGCCCGCTCTCCGACGTCCACGACCTGGTCACCGACGGCGAGGTCACGGCGGCGCAGGAGGAGGCGATCGCCGCCGACGGCGTACGGATCCTGCGCGCCTGACGCCGAGGCGCCGTCCTCACGGGCCCGGATCCCGAAGACCCGGCTCCCACCCCACACTGACGCCCGGCCGGGCCCACCGGCCGGGCGTTTCTGCCACCGCAATGGTTGACATGAACTCACTAAACCAGGAAGCTCTTTCGCATCTGCGCGGAATCAACGTCAATCAAGCATTTCCAATCAGTCGATCAAGCGCATACGAAGACGGCAACCGCGGTGGACGACCGTGTGCCGGCGCTCCCCGCGGTGTGCGCCGTCGGCGCCTCCCCGCTCGCCCGGGCGAGTCCGGCACTCCCTGACCACCGGCCCCCCGACCACCCGCCCCTCGAACGCCGAACGGAGACACCACCGTGCGTCCACTCCGGCCCCACCTCCGCAGGGCCGCCCTCCTGGCGGCCCTGGCCGTCCTCCCCGCCCTCGCCGGGCCCGCCCTCCCCGCCCGCGCCGCGGCCCCCGCCTCCGCCGTCCTCGACCAGGGCCACCGGAGCGTCACCTGGCAGAGCCCGCAGTACGCCAAGGGCACCCTCGGCAACCCCACCAGCTGCCCTCCGGCCACGCAGGACCCGGGCGGCACGGTCTGCGACCACTTCGACCTGACCGTGAACGTGCCGGCCGGGTACTGGGACGACAACCCGGAGGGCGGCGTCCCGGTGTCCGTCCGCTGGCAGAACCCCACCGACGACTTCGACCTCTACGTCTACGACGCCGGCGGCAAGCAGGTGGCCACCAGCGCCGGCACCGCCGACCCGGAGGCCACGGTGATCCCGAAGGCCTCGGGCACCTACCACGTCCTGGTGGTCCCCTACGACGTCCACGGCGGCTCCTACACCGGTACGGCGTACCTGCCACAGACCTCCGACGCCGGCGACCTGACCGGCTTCGGCGGCTCCCAGGGCAGCTACGACATCGCCGCGGGCACCCTGAAGGCCCGGGTCGACTTCCTCGCCGACGACCAGCTGCGCCTGCGCGCCGCCCCGGACGGCGTCCTCACCGATCCGGCGGGCAGCACGATCGTCCGCAAGCAGCCCGAGCCGCAGCGCGACACCAGCACCTTCGACGCCGGCGCGTACTACGGCATCCGCTCCAAGGGCCTGGTCCTGCGGGTCTACAAGCACCCGCTGCGGTTCGGCCTGTACAAGGCCGACGACCGCACCGCCCTCTGGCAGGAGAGCGCCCCGCTGCGCTGGAGCACCGGCGGACTGCGGCAGAGCCTCGAACGCGGCGCGGACGAGCAGTTCTTCGGCGGCGGCGAGCAGAACGGCTCCTTCTCCCACCGCGACCGGACCGTCCACGTCGCCAACGGCACCGACTGGAACGAGGGCGGCTGGAACAACTCCCAGCCGTTCTACGTCTCCACCGCCGGCTACGGCGTCTTCCGCAACACCTTCACGCCCGGGATCTACGACTTCGGCTCGCCCGTCCGCACCGGGCAGCAGGAACGCCGCCTGGACGCCTACTACTTCACCGGCGACGTCAAGGCGGTGATCGGCCGGTACACCGACCTGGTCGGCAAGCCCTTCATGCCGCCGGTCTACGGGCTGGAGCCCGGCGACGCCGACTGCTACCTCCACAACGCCAACCGCGGCGAGCGCCACACCCCGGACGCGCTGAAGGTCGCCGACGGCTACGTGGACCACCAGATGCCGCTGGGCTGGATGCTGGTCAACGACGGCTACGGCTGCGGCTACGAGAACCTCGCGCAGACCGGCACGGGCCTGCGCAGGGACCACGCCCAGCTCGGTCTGTGGACCCAGAACGGCCTGCCCGACCAGGCCGAGGAGGTCAAGGCCGGCGTACGGGTGCGCAAGCTCGACGTGGCCTGGGTCGGCAACGGCTACGACTTCGCGCTGAACGCCTGCGACCAGGCCAAGGCCGGCATCGAGGACGGCAGCGACGCCCGCGGCTTCGTCTGGCTGCCGGTCTCCTGGGCCGGCGCGCAGCGCTGCGGCGTGCTGTGGAGCGGTGACCAGAGCCTGTCCTGGGACTACATCCGCTGGCAGATCCCGACCTACGCCGGCGCCACCATGTCCGGCATCGCCTACAACACCGGCGACGTCGGCTCGATCTACCGCCGGGACCCCGCGATGTACACCCGCGACCTGCAGTGGAAGGCCTTCCTCCCGGCGATCATGACCATGGACGGCTGGGCCCGGGACATGACGGGCACGCAGCAGCGGGACCAGCAGCCCTGGCTGGACGGCGAGCCGTACACCTCGATCAACCGCAAGTACCTGCAACTCAAGGAACGGCTGCTGCCGTACATGTACACCCTCTCCGCGGAGGCCGCCCGCACCGGCGTCGGCGCGGTCCGCCCGCTCGCCCTGGAGTACCCGCACGACCCGAACGCCCTCGGCCCGAACGCGACGTACGAGTTCCTGGCCGGGCCCGACCTCCTGGTCGCGCCGGTCTACTCGGACACCGCCGTGCGCGACGGCATCTACCTGCCCGAGGGCACCTGGACCGACTACTGGACCGGCCGCACCTACCAGGGCCCGACCACGGTCAACGGCTACTCCGCCCCGCTCGACACCCTGCCGCTGTTCGTCCGCGGCGGCGCGATCGTCCCGATGTGGCCCAAGGGCACGCTGTCCTGGGAGAACCGCGACCGCTCCGAACTCGACTACGACCTCTACCCGAAGGCCTCGGGCGACTCCTCCTACACCCTGTACGAGGACGACGGCGTCACCCGGCAGTACACCGCCGGCTCCTCGGCCACCCAGCAGGTCGACGTGCACACCGGCCGCGCCGTCACCAACATCCGCATCGGCGCCAGTGACGGCGACTACGCCGGCAAGCCGGCCGAGCGCTCGTACCGCCTCACCGTGCACGGCCGCCCCGCACCGCGCCTGGTGGCCACCGACGCGGGCCCGCTGCCCCGGCGGGACTCGGCCGCCGCGCTCGACGCGGCCGGCTCGGGCTGGTACCACGACGCCGCCACCGGGGTGACGACGGTCCGGACGCCGTCCGTCCCCACCGGCGACGGCTTCTCCCTCAACCTCGTCCACGGCGGCAACTGACCGCACCACCGTGAGAGGGCTTCCGCCCCGGTACGGCG
>NZ_JBHVEU010000266.1:0-12312 GCF_042802075.1 Kitasatospora sp. NPDC057518 | reverse complement strand
TCCCCGCTCCGGCGGGACGGGCAGGACGGGGGGGGGCGGGCCGCCGTCGCTTTTGCCCGTCCCGGACGCGCCGGGCGGAGGACGACCGCCGTGGCGGGCGTCCCGTGGCGGGCGTCCCGCGGCGGGCGTCCCGTGGCGGGGCGCCCGGGGCAGCCGGTTCAGGCGGCCAGGGTGTCCTTCAGCCAGGGGGCGATCAGGGCCATCGCCTCGCCGAAGCGGGAGACGGCGCAGTGGCCGGTGTCCGGGATCAGTTCGACGCGGGTGTCGCGGCGGCCCTCGAACACCAGGGTGTCGGCCCGGGGGACGTGGACGTCCTCGGTGCCGTTGACGACCAGCATCGGCCCGTTGGCGTCCCGGTCCAGCAGCGGGCGCAGGTCGAATCCGGCGAAGGCCGCGTCGAGTTCGGCCCTGGTGGGCGCGGTGTCGAAGCCCAGGGCGTTGCCGACGATGCCGTCCATGCCGAAGGCGAAGCCGCGGCCGGGGGCGAAGGCCCGCTCGACCGGACCGCCGAGCACCACGGAGGCGTCCACCGCCCCGGTCAGCCCGGTGCGGGCGGAGTAGTAGCCACCCATCGAGATGCCGAAGTGGCCGACCTTCCCGTTGCCGGCCGCGCGGGCGAAGGCGACCAGTGCGGCGATCACCTCGTCCCCGCCGTGCGGGGTCATCGGCAGGTGGGCGCTCTCGCCGGTGCCGGGGAGGTCGAACAGCAGCAGCCGCGCCGGCAGGGCGAACGCGAGCTGCTCCCACATGCCGTGCAGGTCGGTCTTCCAGGAGTCCACGCCGCCGCTGGCCAGGACGAGGGGCGCGTCGGCGGGCAGGCCGGGGGCGGCCATCAGGTGGACCGGCACGGCGGCCTCGCCGCCGCAGTGGGGGACGGTGAGGACGCGGCGCTCGAACTCCACCGGAAAGCCGGGGGCGGCGAGGACGTACTGCTCGACCTGGCGGGCGAGCGCGGTGCGCTTGGGCCCGTCGGCGAGCGAGGGGAACTTGGCCCAGCCGTACGCCTGCGCGGCCTCGCGGTGGCGCCCGGCGGCGGCGTGGCGGGCGGCGAGGGCGGACCACTCGTACACCCAGCCGCCGGGCCGGTCGGGCCACATCACGGTGACGGCGGCGCGGACCGCGTCCACCTCGCCGGCGGGCAGGCCGAGGGTCATCTGCGGGTAGCGCTCGACGAACAGGTCCCGCGGGTCCAGGGGCCAGGTGAAGGACATGGTGGTGCCTCCTGTCGCACTCAAGCTTCTTAAAGCCGGAACACTTGCGTTAACGACTATGCGCCCGCACCGGCGCCTAACGCAAGCGGCCCTGCGTTAGTGTGGTGGCCGAGGTGATCGACATGACCGAACACGAGCCGCACCCGGAGTCGGAGCCGCACCCGGAGTCGGAGCCGCCGCCGGTGCGCCGCCGCCCGGGCGGGCGGGCCGCGCGCGTGCGCCAGGCCGTCCTGGACGCCGCCGCGCAGGTACTGGCCGAGGAGGGCGTCGACCGGCTCACCGTCGCCGGGGTCGCGGCCCGAGCCGGCGTCAACGAGACCACCGTGTACCGGCGTTGGGGCACCCGGGAGAAACTCGTCCTGGACGCCATGCTCACCGGCAGCAACGAGGGCGTCCCCGTCCCCGACACCGGGGCCGTCCGCACCGACCTGGCCGCCTTCGCCCGCGCCCTGGCCCGCTACCTCGCCACCCCCACCGGCCGCTCCGTCGCCCGGGCCGCCGCCCTCAGCGCCGACGACCCCGACCTCGCCGAGGCCTGGCAGACCTTCTGGCACTCCCGCCTCGACCAGGCCGGCGCCATCATCGCCCGGGCCGTGGACCGCGGGGAACTCCCCCCGGACACCGACACCGCCCTGGCACTGGAACTGCTCTGCGCCCCCCTCCAGACCCGCTGCCTGCTCGGCCACCGCCCCGACGAACCGGACCTGCCCGAACGCCTGACGGACATCGTCCTGGACGGCCTGACGGGCGGGAACCGGGCCACCGCCCCCCGGCGCCGCCCCTGACACCGGCCGCCCCGCGCGCAGCCGGGCGACGGACCCCGCACCCGCCACGACCAGACGGCCGGTCAAACCGGCACGGCCCCGGCCCGGCCGGCCCGCGCCCGAACACCACCGACCCCGGCCCGGCGAAGGGGGCGCCGTCAGGCCGACGGCATGCCCGCGCACGCCGGGCAGGACGACCACTCCCCCGGAACCGGACGAGCGGCCCCGGAGCAAGGCCCTGGCCCACGTCCTGCGACCGGTGACGGTACGCAACGGGTCACGTGTTCCCACCGGGCCCGTAGCGGGTTCCGGGCGGCCAACAGCCGGCGGCCGCGACGCAACCACGCTCCCTGTTCAGGGAGTTGCCGTTCCCGTCGGCACCGGAGGCGACCGTCGCCGGGGTGGGACCGGACGTCGGGAGGCGGCGGGCGCGGTGAGCGGGATGCGGCGGCCGGCCCCGATCGTGGCCGCCCGCCGCCGAGCGGACCCGGGAAAGCCAACGGGGCCGGGAGAGAGGGCCGTTGACCACCAGCGGCGCGGCCAGGCCGCGTGCGGACGCCGTGCGGGTCACAGCGGCCGGCGCCAGTGGCGGTAGGTGTGCGGGGTCCTGGTGAAGCCGCTGTCGCCGAAGGGGTTCGGCAGCGTGCCGTCGAGGGTTCCGGCCAGGAAGTCGCCGAAGCCCGCCGCGAAGCGGACCCAGGCCGCTTCCCCGTAACGGTGCTGGCGCCTGAAGACGACGACGTCCCAGCCGTCCGGGTCGCGGGTGTCGCAGAGCCAGAAGACCACGTCGCCATTGGCGCTGCCCGCGAAGGGCAGGAGCCTGCCCTGCTCCAGGTCCTCCGGGGCGGTGCCGGTGGGGGCGGCCGGCTCCTGCCGGGGGTCGAAGTCCAGTGCGTCGAGGAGGTCGCCGTACGGGGAGCCGTCCACCGGCGGCGTGCTGACGCCGAGGTACTCGTCCAGCTCGCCGCCGCCGTAGAGCGCGACGAAGTCGCGGTAGTCGGCGGGCAGGCGCAGGCCCGTGGTGCGGGCCAGCTCGTCCCAGTCGACGCTGTCGCCCGGGGTTCCCGGCTCCCCGATCAGGGCCGAGAGGCGGGTGACGGCCGGGTGGACCATGGCGGTGTCCCCTTTCGTGGGCGGCGGGTTCCGGTCGGTCACCGTACTGCCCGGCGTCCCGCCCGGTGAAGGTCGAGCGGGCTGTCGGACCAGCGCCCGTCCCGCCGGGCCCCGACCGCCCAGGGCAGCGGAGCGGCGGACTTCCGGGCACCCGCAGAGCGCGTCATACCGCGCGTCGTGAACCGCGAAGACCTGATCGCCGCCCTCGAACGACACGGGACCGACGGCGCCGGCCGTGCCGCCCCGGCCCTGCGGGCCGGGGCCTCCTTCCGGGTGTGGTCCGCACCTCGACGTCTCAAGAGCTCTGGTCGCCGCAGGCCGCGGCCATGCCCGCGGACCAGGTCCTTCGAGACGGGAGAGCCGCGACCGGGCCGGTACGGCTTCGCACACCACGCGCCGCGTGCCGGCGGGACGAGCCGGCCGGGGCCGCCGGAAGGGGCCGGGAGGGGAATGTCCGTTGTCAGACCACGCAGAACTCGTTGCCCTCCGGATCGGCCATCACCACGTGGTCGGGCCTGCCCCGCAGCTCCTCCTCACGGACCACCGTCGCCCCCGCGGCGGTCAGCCGCTCCACCGCCTCGACCACGCGCGGCCACCGCACCTCCCACGGCGTCCCACGGCCGCCGCCGGCCTGCACGTCCACGTGCACCCGGTTCTTCACCGCCTTCGGCTCCGGCACCTTCAGGAAGGACAGGGCGGGACCCGTCCCCTCGGGATCGCAGAGGTACGCGCCGTCGTCCCACTCCTCCCGCGGGACCTCGTGGTAGGAGAGCCACTCCTCCCAGCTCCCGAGCCCCGCCGGCGCGGGCCTGTGCACGTAGCCCAGCGCCAGCGCCCAGAACCCGGCCAGCCTCGCCGGGTGCGCGCAGTCGATCGTCAGGCTCCACCCGGTCGCCATGCGGCCCTCCTCGCTCGGATGCCGCGACCGTACCGCCCACCGCCGACACCACCGCCGACACCACGGCCACCACCGCCGGCGGGCGCCCCGCACGACGCGGACCGCCACCCGCAACGACCCGCCCGGGCCCCGGAACCGACCCGCCCTCGGCAGGGGGCGGGCCCGCGCCGCGCAAAGGAGGGGAACGGGCACCGCCCCGACCGCGACGGCGACGGCGGCGGCGGCCCGTGCAGCCGCCGCCGTCCCCGGAGCGCTACGCGCCCGGCGGGGCGAACGGCCGGCGGTCCGGCGCGCAGACCGTCCCGGGCGCCGGCAGCCGCCCCTCCACCAGGTAGCGCTCCTGCGCCCCGGCCGCGCAGGCGCTCGGGTTGCCCAGGACCGTGTGCCCGTAGCCGTCGACGGTCAGCAGCCGGGCCCCGGCGAGGGTGTCGGCCATCGCGCGCGAGCCCTCGTAGGGCCAGGCCGGGTCACCGGTGTTCGCGACGACCAGCACGGGCGCGGCGGTGCGGCGGTCCCACGGCCCGTCGTAGCGGTCCCGGGCGGCCTGGGAGGGCCAGGACGCGCAGCGCTGGGTCTGCCACACCCAGTACGGGCCGACGGCGCCGGAGCGCGTCTCGGCGAGGGCGGCCAGGGCCGGGTAGTCGGCGCCGGCAGGCGGGTTGGCGGTGTCCGCGCACAGGGCGCCCAGGGTCTGCGCCTGCCCCGACAGCGTGCCCGGCGCCGCTCCGACCTGCGCCGGGGCGGGGGTGGGGGCGGGGGCGGGCGGCGTGTCGGGGGCGGTCCACAGCTGCTGCAGCCACGCGCCGAGGGCCGCCCAGCCGCTGTCGGGGACGCCCGGCAGCGGCGCGGCCGTGTACAGCATCGAAGCGACGGTGGACACCGCAAAGGCGTAGGTCACCTCCCGCGCCGGCGTGCCGGGCGCGAGCGGCCCGCGGCGCAGCCGCTCCAGGAGGGCGGCGAACCTGGCGCGGGTCGCGTCCGCGTCGCCCGCCGCGAACGCGCACGCCGCGGGGCCGGTGGCGGCGCAGCGTTCGAGGAAGGCGTCCAGGGTGCGGGCGGAGGCGAGGTCGCTGCCGGTGCGCAGGAACGGGGGCAGGGCGCGCTGCTGGGGGGTGCGGCCGGTGGACCAGGCGCGCGGGTCCAGGGCGCTGTCCAGGACCATCGTGCGTACCCGGTCGGGGAAGAGGTTGGCGTAGACGGCGCCGAGCAGGGTCCCGTATGAGGTGCCCCAGTAGGTGAGGCGCCGGTCGCCGACGGCCTGGCGCAGCAGGTCGAGGTCGCGGGCGGTGTCGGCGGTGGACAGGTGGGCGAGCAGGCCGGTGGTGTCGTTGTCGGCGCAGTGGCGGGCGAGGCCGGTGTAGGCGCGGGTCCAGGCCGCCTGCTGGTCGGCGGCGGTCGGGTAGCCGGCGGGCAGGCCGTCGAGGAGGTCCTGTTCGGCGGCGGGGTCGGGGAAGCAGTGGAGGGTGGTGGAGGCGCCGGTGCCGCGCGGGTCGAAGCTGACGATGTCGAAGCGTCGGCGGACCTGTTCGGGGAAGAGGCCGTAGACGGCGGGCAGGGCCGCGGTGCCGGGGATGCCCGGGCCGCCGGGGTTGAAGAACAGCGAGCCGATGCGGTGGGCCGGGTCGGTGGCGCGGTGGCGGATCAGGGCCAGGTCCAGCGGTGTTCCCCGCGGGTCGCGGTAGTCCGTCGGCACGGCGGCGGTGGCGCACTCGAAGCCCTGGGCGCAGGGCCCGTCCCAGTGCAGGCGCGGCACGGGCGCGGCGGACGCGGCGGGGTTGTCGGCGGTGGCGGCGGTCGCGGTGTGGGCCGGGCCCAGGGCCGCCAGCACGAGCACGGCGGTGGCGGTACGGAAGGCGGTACGCGAAGCGGTACGGAAGGCGGTGCGGAAGGCGGTGGCGGGCCGGGGTCGGGGCACGGGCGGCTCCCTCGTCGTCGTGTGTTCCTGATCGGGCGTCACCGAGTCTTGCGTCGAGCGCTGTCGGCACACCGGCAGGACGCTGTCCCGCCACTGACACACCACCGTCACCACCGGCACCACCCACGGCACGGGCGGCGCGCGGCCGCTCAGTAGGCTGCGGCCCATGTTCGAGTACCACGGCTGGATCAAGGTCCTGGAGAGCGCCGGCGCCGACGACGAGGAGTACGACGACGACCGTCTCCACCTGATCGTCGGGGGTATCGAGGAGCGCATCCGGGAGATCGGCAGCCCGTACCTGCTCGATCTGCGGTGGATGAACGGGGAGGTGTTCGTCCACCTCGGCGGCTTCACGAACCACCGTGACGCGCGGATCCCGGCGTTCTTCCGCGAGGTCGGTGAACGGGCGCCGGGCTCCTACGGCCTGCTGCACGTACGCGACGACGAGGACCCCGGCCGTGAGAACGAGGTCCTCGTCCACAGGATGGCCCGCGGACGGGTGAGCGAGCACACGGATCCGCTGCTGTCACCCTGCGTCCCCGTCCTGGAGGACCCGTTCCAGGGGTAGGACGCGACGCCGGCCGGACCCGCCGCGAGGGAAACGACGCCGCCGGCCGGCCGCGGGACGGCCAGGCGGGCGGGCGGCTTCCGGAGCGGCCGACGGTACCTGATCGGGGCGGGGCGGGGCGGGGCTGCCGCTGCCGCGCGCCCGGCCGAGGCCTGCCGCGACACCCCCGAGCGGGAACGCGGGAACGCCCCCTCGGCCCCCTGTCCGGCACGGGGCCGGACAGAAGGCCGAGAGGGCGCGGCACGAGACGACCCGCGGACCGGCCACCGGCCACCGGCCCGGAGCGGACCCGGGCGGACGGACCCGGGTACCCGAACGGACGGGTCCGGCGGCCCGGCCCCGGACGGACACACCCGGGGCGGCCGGGTGCCCGGGGCGGCCGGTCAGGTGATGGAGGCCCCCGAGTCGATGCTGATGACCTGGCCGGTCATGCAGTCCTGGTCGAGGAACAGCGTGATCGAGCGGGCGACCTCGCGCGGGGTGACGAACCGCGGCACCGGGACCTTCTCCCGCATGCCCGCCACCACGTGCTCGGGCAGGGTGTCCGTCATGCCGGTGATCATGAAGCCGGGTGACAGGGCGTTGACGGTCACCCCCCGGCGGCCGCACTCCGCCGCGAGCGTGCGGGTCAGCCCGATCAGGCCGGCCTTGGACGCCGAGTAGGCGGTCTGCCCGGCGGTGGCGATCAGCGCCGACGGGGAGACGATGTTCACCACCCGCCCCCAGCGGGCGCGCAGCATCGCCGGCACGCACGCCCTGGCGGTGTGGAAGGAGCCGACGAGGTTCGTGTCGATCACCTGCCGCCACTCGGCGGGGTTCTGCATCGCCATCAGCGCGTCCTTGCGGACCGCCCCGTTGTTGACGAGCACGTCCACCGGCCCCAGCGCGGCCTTGACCTGCTCGTACATCGCGGTGACCGCGTCCCAGTCGGCGACCGAGCCGCTCACCAGCACGTGGTCGTTGACCAGCTGGGCGGCGACCTTCTCCGCCCCGGCCCGGGAGCTGTTGTAGTGCACCGCGACCCGGCAGCCCGCCGCGTCCAGCGCCAGCGCCAGCTCGCTGCCCAGCCCCCCGGAGGCGCCGGTGACCAGCGCTACTGGGGAGTCGGGCCTGGCGCCGAAGGCGTCCTTGCCGCTCACCGCGCCACCCCTCCCCACGTCAGCAGGACCGAGCCCCACGTCATGCCCGCGCCGAACCCGGCCAAAAGCACCGTGTCGCCGTCCTTGACCCGCCCCGAGTCCAGGGCCTCCGCCAGCGCGATCGGGATCGACGCCGACGCGGTGTTCCCGTAGCGCTCCAGGTTCGTCACCAGCCGGTCCGCGGGGATCCCCGTGTGGGAGAGCACCGAGTTGATGATCCGGATGTTCGCCTGGTGCGGGATGACGTGGTCGACGTCCTGCGGCGTGATCTTCGCCTGCTCCAGCGTCTCGCGGATCGTGCGCACCGTGTAGCGCACGGCGTTCAGGTAGATCTCGTTGCCGTTGATCTGCGCGTAGTGCAGGCCCTCGGCGACGGTCCGCTCGGTGGTGGGCATCCGCGAGCCCCCGGCGAGGACCTTCAGGCTGTTCTTGCACGAGCCGTCCGCGCCCAGGTTCCACGCCCGGATGCGGTCCACCGCGCCCGGCCGCAGGACCACCGCGCCCGCGCCGTCGCCCACCAGGATCGACAGGTCCCGGTCCCGCGGGTTCGCGGTCAGCGTGTGGGTGTCCGAGCCGATCAGCAGGATCGGGCGCGGGTCCATGCGCAGCAGGCCCGCCGCGGTCACCAGCCCGTACACGAAGCCGGCGCACTCGGAGTTCACGTCGTGGGCGCTGCCCGCGATGCCCAGCTCGTCGTGGACGAACGCCGACGTCGCCGGCGAGGGCTGCTCCGGGGTCGCCGTCGCCACGATCAGGTGCGCGATGTCCGCGCCCGTCAGGCCCGCGCGTTCCAGGGCCCGGCGCCCGGCCTCCACGGCCATCGACGCCGTGGTCTGCCCCGGGCCCACCGCCCTGCGCTCACGGATCCCGCACCGCGAGACGATCCAGTGCTCGTCCACGCCGAAACGCTCCGCGAGCTCGGCACTGGTCACCACCCGTTCGGGCACCGACATGCCCCAGCCGGTGACGTCGAAACCGCTCACCACCCGACCCCTCTCCTCGTCCGCCCGCCCGCGCCGGGTTCTCAGTTGGCCTCGGCCGGCACGAGCGCCAGGATCCGCTCGTGGACCACCCGCAGCGTCGTCGTGTCGTCGATGTCCGCGAACAGCGACTCGTCCGCCGGGATGTGCGGGTACTGGTTCTGGAAGCCGTACAGCCACTCCATCAGGTCCAGCGAGTCGACGTCCGCGATGTGCTGCAGCGCGGCGTCCGCGTCGATCTCCTGCGCACCGGAGACCGCCTGGAGCTGCTGGGCCAGGTCCTCGATCGTGGGAATCTGAGACATCAGTGATCGTTCCTCTCCTCGCCCACCCCCGTTTCCCGGGTGATGGGCACGTCAACGCGTCGAATGAACATGCCAGGAACAACCGCCGCCACCCCGCCCCGCACCCGTACCCCGACCACCCGCCCACCGGCCGGCCGACGATGCGGACGGGCGGGCAGGCGGACTGACGGACGAACGGACACGAGCGGGCCGGCAGACGGGCAGACGGAACCGGGCGCCTCGGCGACACCCCGCACAGGGCCCGGGCGAACCCGTACCCGCGGACCCGCACCGCACCGCTCCGGAGCACCCTCCCGGCCACCCGCACCACCGCACCACCACCCCCGCCCCCGCCCCCGCCCCGGCCGGCCCCCGGACACGCGCCCCCGCACCCCGCCCCCGGGAACACACCACACACGGCACCGAGGGGACGGACGAACGAGCGGACACACGGCCACAAGGAACGGACGGACGGACAACAAGCAGGCGGAACGACGAGCGGAACGGGCGGAACTGGTGGGACAGCCGGCGGGAGAACCCTCCGGAACAACACGGCACGACCCCCGGGAACAGCGGTCGACACCACCCGGGAACCGAAGCACCCCCCGCGACAGGCCGTGGGGGCCGCGTGTCTTGCCGAAACCGCATGAAACCCGCCCCCACGCAACCGGCCCGCAACCCACCCACCCCCCGCCCCCTTGCGCACCGCTTGCGAGACACACGCTTACCTGACCCACAACACACCGCACCCGCACGCACACCACCCCGAGCCCCGCCCCCGCACCACCCCGCCGTACCGGCCCGCACGGCGACCACCGCGCACCACCGGCCCGGCACCGCACCAGGCGCCACCGACCACCCGGCCGGACACCGCACCCGCCACCCCGGACGGCACCAACCACCCGGGGACACGGCCGAGTTCAGCAAGACCACCCGGGCGTCACCCAGCCGCCCGACACGGCAGACACCGAGGAACCGCGAACGGCTGCACCGCCCGCCCCGGACGGCACCAACCACCCGGGGAAGCGGCCGAGTTCAGCCGGAACCACCGCCGCACACCGGACGGCACCCAGCCGCCCTGAACGACGGCCGGCCCAGCACCACACCACGCGGCACCGAACGGCCCGACCGTTCTCCCGGACGGCACCAACCAACCGGGACCGCGGCCGAGTTCAGCAAGACCACCGTCGGACACCGGACGGCACCCAGCCGCCCGCCGCCGGCACCAGGACAGCGGCCGGACCTGTCACCCCGGCCCGCACCGGGCCGACCACCACGGAAACGGCCCGACCGGGCCGCCCACCCGCCCACCCCGCCCCGGCCGACCCACCGCCGTCCGACAACCCCACACACCCACAACCGTCAACCGAGGGGCCCCATCCCATGACCACCGTCGAAGCCCGCACCATCAACCCCGACGTCGAGGCCATCCGCCACCACTACGAGGTCCCCAACGAGCTCTACCGGCTCATCCTCGGCCCCACCATGATGTACTCCGGCGGCTACTGGGAGGACGGCGAGGACCTCGTCGCCGTCCTCGACGAGGCCCAGGAACGCAAACTCGACGCCTTCACCGACCTCGCCCGCGCCGCCCACACCGACACCGTCCTGGACATCGGCTGCGGCTGGGGCACCATGCTCAACCGCCTCACCACCGTCCACGGCGTCAAGAAGGCCGTCGGCGTCACCCTCTCCCGCACCCAGGCCGACTTCGTCGACGCCCTGAACAACCCCGCCATCGAAGCCCGCGTCGAAAGCTGGGAAGACCACCGCCTCGCCGACGGCCAGGCCCCCTACGACGCCGCGTTCTGCATCAACGCCCTCGAACACTTCGTCCTGTCCTCCCTCACCCCCAAAGAGCGCACCCAGCGCTACCGCGTCTTCTTCAAGCAGGTCCACTCCCTCCTCAAGCCCGGCGCCCGCTTCGTCCTGCACACCATGACCGTCGAGAACCCCCCACTGCGCCGCCAGCTCCTCGACGACCTCAAATTCCTCCAGCGCGAGGAGTTCGAAGGCTGCCACATCCCCCGCCTGCCCGAACTCGCCGCCGGCCTCGACGGCCTCTTCGAGGTCACCGAGATCCGCAACGAACCCGAGTCCTTCGCCCGCGCCTGCCGCGCCTGGCTCCAACTCCTCGCCGCCCGCCGCGACGAAGCCGTCACCATGACCGACGAGACCACCGTCGCCCGCTTCGAGCGCTACCTCGACATCTTCGCCTACACCCTCGAAGACCACATCTTCAACAACTTCCGCGTCACCCTCACCCGCCGCGCCTGACCCCCGGGCCCACCCAGGACACCCGAGACAAGGACACCGACGCCATGACCACCACCCCCGCCCCCAACCGCACCACCAACACCACCACCACCGGCACCGGCACACCCACCGACGCCAGCACCGGCACAGCCCCGGCGGCGGGGGTGGCCCCCACCCCCACCACCAACACCACGGGCACCAACACCGCCAACACCGCCACCGGCACCGGCAAGGCCGGCACCGGTACGGGCACCACCACCGGCAAGGCCGGCACCGGTACGGGCACCAACACGGGCACCAGTAAGGCCGGCACCGGCGCGGGCACGGCCCCCGGCAGCGGCAGCAGCACGGCCACCGGTACGGGAACCAGCACGGGCACGACCGGCGGTGCGTCCGCCTCCGGCACGGGCGCGGCCGCCTCCGGCACGGGCGCCGCCACGACCGCACCCCGCACCCCGCCCCGCACCACCGGCACGGGCACCCGTACGGCCACCGCCACGGCCATCACCGTCGCCGCCGCCGCCGGCACCACCGCCGGCACCGAACACGCCACCGCCCCCCACCCCACCGGCGACCTCGCCGTCCGCCACCTCAAAGTCGCCGTCATCGGCGCCGGCATCTCCGGCCTCGGCACCGCCATCGGCCTCCTCAAAGCCGGCATCGACGACTTCCTCGTCTTCGAACGCGCCACCGACCTCGGCGGCACCTGGCGCGACAACACCTACCCCGGCTGCGCCTGCGACGTCCAGGCCCACCTCTACTCCTACTCCTTCGCCCGCAACCCCGACTGGAAATCCACCTTCGCCACCCAGGCCGAAGTCCACGCCTACCTCAAGGACTGCGCCACCCGACACGGCGTCGACCCCCACCTGCGCTACGACCACGAACTCCTCGACGCCACCTGGAACGACACCCACCACCACTGGGACATCCGCACCAAACACGGCCGCTACACCGCCCAGGCCCTCATCACCGGCACCGGCTACCTCTCCGACCCCGCCATCCCGAACATCCCCGGCCTCGACACCTTCACCGGAACCGTCTTCCACTCCTCACGCTGGAACCACGACCACGACCTGACCGGCCGCAACGTCGCCGTCATCGGCACCGGCGCCTCCGCCATCCAGTTCGTCCCCGCCATCCAGCCCGACGTCAACCGCCTCGACCTCTACCAGCGCACACCC